>DATJYA010000108.1:0-5801 GCA_035499835.1 Pseudolabrys sp. | reverse complement strand
AGCGACACGCGTTTCGACAGCGCGACCGCCTTGCCGTCGAGTTGCAGATGAGCGCGCTTGTCGCCGGAATAGAAGGCGGCGATGAATTCCGTGCCGTCCTCGCAGCGATAGGTCTGGAACGTCTGCGGCTGCGCGCCCGCCGGCATGCAGCCGATCGCACAAACCGCGCCGACAAAAACAAAAAGAAGCCGCGTCCAACTTTGCATGCGGCGGACCTTAGCAATCCGGCCCGCAGGCTCAAACGGCCGCCAGGCAAGAAGGCAAACCCCGGCTCCGCAACGAAGCCGGGGCTATTTGCCTCGGGTTGGGATCAATCGCAGACCTCGACCCGGCGCCAACGCAGGCCGTAAGGCGTCTCGACCAGGCGCTTGGTGATGTAGCAGTCGGGGGCGCTGACATAGACCGGAGCGGCATAGATGCCGAAGCCGTGGCCGAACCAGTGGCCGTGGCCGCCATGCCAGTGGGCGGAGGCGGCGGTCGGGGCGAACGCCGCGGCGCCGAGGGCGGCGCCGGCGGCGGCGGCGAGGGCGAATTTGCGCAACATGGCGGTTTCTCCTGTTTGCGGGATGTGCCGATCACATCCTTGGCCATGGGTCGCCCGACGGCGGCATCAGGTTTAAATCCCGCCTTTGACTTGCCCGCAGCGCCGTTACGGGGGAACCTAGGCCCCGTGCCGGCGCCGTCCCGGAACCCGGCGGGCAAATTTTCTTAGATTCTGCTTGAACCTAGCCGCCCCCACCCGCGACCCACTCACGAGCCGATGGCCGTAGAGGCGATGCAGACGACTTCGGACGAGATTCTGATCGGACGCATCGCCAGCGGCGACCGGCTCGCCATGCAGGTGCTGTTCGCGCGGCACCATGTGCGGGTCTACCGGTTCCTGCTGCGCCTGGTGCGCAGCGAAGCGACAGCGGAGGATTTGGTGAGCGACGTATTCCTCGACGTGTGGCGCCAGGCGGGCAAGTTCGAAGGCCGCTCGGCGGTCTCGACCTGGATGCTGAGCATCGCCCGCTTCAAGGCGCTGTCGGCGCTGCGCCGCAAGCCGGAGGAGGAACTGGACCAAGAAACGGCCGCGGCAATCGAGGATCAGTCCGACAACCCGGAAACGACGCTGGCTAAGAAGGACAAGGGTGCGCTGCTGCGGGAATGCCTGACCAGGCTTTCCGCCGACCACCGGGAGATCATCGACCTTGTTTACTACCACGAGAAGTCGGTGGAGGAAGTCGCGGCGATCGTCGGCATTCCCGAGGCGACGGTGAAGACGCGCATGTTCTATGCGCGCAAGAAATTATCCGAGCTCCTGAAGGAGCGTGGCATCGATCGAGGCTGGCCATGAACGCGGTGAACGAAAGCGAGCGCAAGGAGATCGAGGACCTGCTGCCCTGGCACGCCGCCGGCACGCTCAACCGCCGCGACGCGCAGCGCGTCGAAGCGGCGCTGGCGAGCGATGCGGAGCTCGCGCGCCGCTACGAACTGGTGCGCGAGGAGCTCGGGCAGACCATTCATCTCAACGAGACCCTGGGGACGCCCTCATCGCGCGCCATGGAAAAACTGTTCGCCAAGATCGATGCCGAGCCGGCGCGCGGGCCCGCACTATCGTCGAGCCTCGGCGGCCGCATCGGCGAATTCTTCGCCAGCCTGACGCCGCGCACACTGGCGTGGTCGGCGGCCGTGGCCATCGTCGCGATCGTGTTGCAGGCGGGTTTCATCGCCAACATGGTCACCAAGGACAAGGGCCCCGGCGGCTTCCAGACGGCGTCCGTGCCCGGCGCCGCCCAGGGCCAGGGCTCCTATGCCTTGATCCGCTTCCAGCCGCAGGCGAGCGCCGCCGACATCACCAAGTTTCTGGAAACCAACAAGTTAAGTCTGGCAGGCGGGCCGACGGCGGCGGCGCTATACAAGGTGCAGCTTGCGCCGACGGCCTTGCCGAAGGCAGAGCTCGCCGCGCTGATCAAGAAGCTGCAGGACGACAAGGTCGTCGGCTTCATCGCCGCGAGCGAATAGGCGGGAATTGCAATGCGGAGAACGCTGCTGATCGTCGCGGTTGCTGCGGCCCTGAACGCCGCCTCCGGCTGCGATGTCCTGGCGCAAAAGGTCTATAGCCGCGCGGCGACGCCGAATGCATCGGTCGGCAATGTTTCGCCTACGCGTGGCGGCGATGGCGGCTATAGAGGTGGCGGTTATCGCGGCGGTTATGGCGGCGGGATGCATGGGTCGGGGTTCACGGTTACCGTGCCGTACGCTCCGCAATATATCGACGACGGCAACTTCGGCCGCCGGCCAACGGGCCCGCCGGCGCGCCGCACGGCGCGGCGCAATGCCAACGGCGTGCCGCCCGCGAACGAACGCCGCCTGGTGCCCGACGAAGTTCTCGTCGAGGTCGCCAGTTCGACCAGCCCGCAAACGATCAATGCGTTGCAGCGCCGTTACCGGCTGACGACCGTCGAGCAGCAGACCTTCCAGCTCGCCGGCACCACGCTCTATCGCTGGCGCATCCCCGACCGCCGCTCGGTAGCGGGTGTCGTGCGTTCGCTGCAGGCCGACGCCGTGGTCGCCTCGGCGCAGCCGAATTACCTGTTCACGTTGCAGCAAAGCGGGAGCACACCGGCAAGCGAGGGCGATCCGGCGCAATACGAGCTTGCCAAGCTGCAGCTGCCGCAGGCCCACCGCATCGCCAAAGGCGATCATGTCCTGGTGGCGGTCATCGATTCCGCCGTCGATCTTTCGCATCCGGAGCTCGCCGGCACCGTGGCGCAGACCTTCGATGCCACCGGCAAACCGCCGACGCCGCACCAGCACGGCACCGCCATCGCCGGGCTGATCGCGGCGCATGCGCGGCTGATGGGCGCGGCGCCGAACGCGCAAATCCTCGCCGTGCGCGCCTTCGATCCGGAGGGCGCGAGCGCGGAAGGCACGACATTCAATATCCTCAAGGGGCTCGACTGGGCGGCGGTGAACGGCGCCCGCATCATCAATATGAGCTTTGCCGGGCCGGCCGATCCCGACATGCACCGCAGCCTCGAGGCGGCGCACAAAAAGGGCATCGTGCTGGTCGCCGCCGCCGGCAATGCCGGGCCGCAATCGCCGCCGCTTTATCCGGCCGCCGATCAGAATGTCATTGCGGTGTCTGCGACCGACGCCGAGGACAGGCTGTTCCCGCAATCCAACCGCGGACCGTATATCGCGCTTGCCGCGCCGGGCGCGCAAATTCTGGTGGCGGCCCCCGACGGCACCTATGCGGTCTCGTCAGGCACGTCCTATTCGGCCGCCGAATTGAGCGGTATTGCCGCATTGCTGCTGGAGCATAATCCGCATCTCAAACCCGACGAACTGCGGTCGATTCTCACCGCAAGCGCCAGGGATCTCGGGCCCAAAGGCCGCGACAACCTGTTCGGCGCCGGCCTCGTCAATGCCTATGGCGCGCTGATCGTCGAAGACCGCGTCATGGCCGCGGCGGCGCCGGTCGAGCGCGCCGCCGTGCGTGCGCACTGAACGCGTCGCGCGGTCACGTCAACGTTCCGCCGGCGGGCGAACATTGGCCGGCCGCGTGCGTTTAAACTCGCGGCTCCTGCGAGGCGATAACGGAGACCGATGATTGTCATGGCGCAAGACCTTTCACAAACCGTCACGCATCCGCAAACCACCCGCCGCGATTTCCTTTATATCGCAACCGCCGCGGTCGGCGCCGTGGGCGCCGCTGCAACCCTTGTTCCGCTTGTCGATCAGATGAATCCGGATGCGGCCACGCTGGCCGCCGGCGGTCCGGTCGAGCTCGATCTGAGCAAGGTCGCGCCCGGTCAGCAGGTGGTGGTGCGCTGGCGCAACCGGCCGATTTTCGTCACCAGACGCACCGATCAACTGCTCAAGGACCTGCAGTCGCCGGCCCTCCTCGCGCTATTGTCCGACCCGAACTCGCTTGCGCTGCAGCAGCCGCCCTATGCGCAAAACTGGCACCGTTCGGCGAAACCCGAATACGGCATCGTGGTCGGGATCTGCACGCATCTCGGCTGTATTCCGTTGTTTTTTCCGCAGCCGAGCGCAACGCAGCCGACCGCCGAATGGCCGGGCGGATATTTCTGCCCATGCCATGGATCGAAATACGATCTCGCCGGCCGCGTCTTCAGCGGCGTCCCCGCGCCGTACAATCTGCCGGTGCCGCCCTATCGCTTCACCGACGATCACACCATCCGCATCGGCGAAAATCCGCCCGGCGTGAATTTCGACTTCGCCTCCATCCGCCAGATCTAGGCAACCGCCGCGGCAGCCCGTTCACTGCTGGATCGAACGCAAATAGGCCTGCACGGCAATGGCGTCGTCCTCGCTGAACTTGAATTCCGGCATGTCCGGATGGCCCGCCGATATTCCGCGCTCCAGCAGCCGCGGAAATTCGTCGAGATCGTAGCTGCGGCCGAGCGTATTGAACGGCGGCGCGTCGGCGTGCGGGCTGCGTCCGCTTTTGCCGATGCCGTGACAGCGCGCGCAGAATTCCCGGAGCAGCGCCCGGCCCTGCCGCGCCGGCTCCTGCGCCGATACAGCCGAGTTGAACGACAGAACCATCACGGCGAACGAAAGTGAGGCAAGGCGCATGATCGGCCGTGGGTTAGTGGCGCGCCGGAAGGGATTCGAACCCCTGACCCCCAGATTCGAAGTCTGGTGCTCTATCCAGCTGAGCTACCGGCGCCCCGACAGGGCAACTCCGTGCTTAGGGTTTTCGGCATAGCGATGCAAGGCGCGCTTCGAATGCGCCATAGTGGATACAATAAGCAAAGACGCGCCCCTGCACCCCTTAAGGGCGTAGCGGCGCGCCTGGCACTGCCCCGATCAGGCGGCGGATTTCACTTCGACCTTCTGCACCTGGGCAGGCGCCGGCTTCGGCACCATGACCTTGAGCACACCCTTGTCGATGCTGGCCTTGATGGCACCGGCGTCGACGCCTTCGGGCAATTCGAGCGAGCGCTCGAACGAGCCGTAGCTGCGCTCGACCAGGCGGTAATTCTTGTCCTTCTGCTCCTTTTCCGCCTTTTTCTCGCCGCGGATGCTGAGAACGTTGTCGGCGACGTTGATCTGCACGTCCTTGTCCCGCAGCCCCGGCAGTTCGGCGGTGATTTCGATTTCGTTGTCGGTTTCCGACACATCCATGGTCGGCATCAGATTGGTCATGCCGCCATTGCCGAGTGACGGGAATCCGCGGGTGAAGTTGTCGAACAGCCGGTCGATCTCGCCTTGCAGGGAGAGGAACGGATTGTCGGCGCGCGCAACCATGCGCTGACGGCCGACAGGAATAAGTGATTTGAGATTCATGGTAGCCTCCGAGACTTTTTGACGCCTTTTTTTGGGCATCGAAAATCGGCTACCATCTTTTCGGCAAAAATGCCTTGCGACAGATCAAACTCGAAGTGGCGCCGCACGCCCTGCAGCGCCACTTAGGGCTTACCGCCGGGACCTATTGTGCGGTTTCCTGCGCCTCGAGCGTCACGCCCGTCATCGGCTCGATCCACACCATGTGATCCTTCACGGCTTTAACGCCGGGGATGTTCTCGGCCGCCACCTTGAGCGCCGCGCGCTGGCGTTCGTCGATGATCACGCCCCACAACTCGACCACGCCGTCATGCACCACGACATTGGTCGTGGCCGCCGGCGCCCATTGCTCTTTCTTGATCTCGTCCAGCAGCCGCTCGCGGATGCTGGCGTCATCCTCGGCCGGACCCTGCGCCGCGCGCGCCAAACTCACCATTGCGTGCATGAGATTGGAGCGGGTGACGATGCCGACGACTTCGCGGCCGCACATGACCGGAACGCGC
>DATJYA010000107.1:0-4734 GCA_035499835.1 Pseudolabrys sp. | reverse complement strand
GAGCAGCGCGATGCCGGCGAGCTTCCAGTGATCGGGATTGGTGATCGGGCCGGTCCAGCTGAACTTCGGCTGGCGCGATGCATCGAACAGTCCCCAATAAGGACCGACGCCGCCTTCAAAGATTTTCCACGGCTGGTCGATGGCTTCGACGATGTTGTAATCGATGCCGTAGGCTTCGGCCTTGGAGACGAAGTCACGCAGCACCACCGCCTGCTGGATGCGCCCGGGATCGGCGTTCTTGAGATTGTACCCGGCGCTGGGCCAGCCGAACTCGGCGATGACCACGCGCTTGCCCGGATAGGCCTGGCGCAGCTTGTCGTAGATCAGCACCGCCTGATCGACCGCCTGGGTTTCATCGAAGCCTTCCCAATAGGGCAGGATATGCGCGGCGATGTAGTCGACCGCCGACACCAGCTCCGGATGCTCCATCCAGACGTTCCAGATCTCGCCGGTGGTCACCGGCACATTGACCGCGCGCTTGACCCGCTGAATTTTCGCGATCAGCTCCGGTACCGTCTGTTCGCCGCGGTAGATGGTCTCGTTGCCGACGAAGATGCCGTTGATGTTGCTGTGGCGGTGCGCAAGGTCGATCACCGAACGAATTTCGCGCTCGTTGCGATCCTGATGCTTGTCGATCCAGGCGCCGATGGTGGCGCGCAAGCCGAATTCGGAAGCGATGCCGGGAACGAGTTCGACGCCGCCGGTCGAGGAATAGGTGCGGATCGCGCGCGCGACCGGCGCCAGCAATTTCAGATCGGCGCGGATCTGCGCGGCCTGGGCCTGCGAACCGGCATCCGGGTTCGCATTGCCCTGAAACGGTGCGTAAGAAACGCTGGCAAGCTGGCCGTCGAAGGCAGGAGCGGCGAGATTATCGCGCGTCAAGGCCCACAACACTGCATGCACGCACGCCACGAGGGCGATCACGGCAGCGACGGTGCGCATAGACTTCCAAACCAACTGGGGCAGGAATTCAGTCCTGTAAGCCCGTCCCCTGGGCTTAGCCGAGCTTTCTGCGGCGGTGCAACATAGCGCGGCGTCAGGTGCGGATTCAAGTAATTACCGGACATGGCAATTCCTTGGCACGCGCATGGCGACGAAAAAATATTTCTCCCGGGGACTGAACGCCGATCAGCGCTGAGTCGTTCCGCCCGAGGTGGCCGCGGCCGGCGCCTGCGCCGTCTCCGCAGGCGTTGGCGGCAGGCCGGGGTTAAGCCAGCAGGCGTGGACGCGCCCATTCAGGCTTTCCGGGGCCTTGGGGTCGATATTTCCCTGCCGCACCAGGCAGCGGAAAGTGGCCTGGATATGCGCGCCGGGGCAGCCAAAACGGTCGTAAAGATCGAGATGGCGGAAGGCGGTGTCGAGATCGTCGCGCCAGAGCAGGCTGACCACCCGTCGGCCGAGCCAGACGCATTCGGGATTGCCCGCCGGCCCCGCCAGCACCTTGGCGGCTTCCGCGATTTCATCGATCTTTTTCTGCCCTTCCTTGGCGGTGTCGGCCGGCGATTTCTGCTCCGGCGGCTTGCCGTCGCCGCCGCTCTGGGCGAACGCGCTTCCAAGGGTGAAGGCCGCCACGCACAACGCGGCGCAAAGATTACGCAAACAGACCATTATCGGCATTGTCCCGCCGGTGTTGTTGAAAGCCGCCCACTTTAAGTCCCGGCCTGCTCTTGGAGCCGGATTGGGTCACGAATGCGGCATCGCCGGGTGCCCCGGCCGACCTAACCTTAAAACGTTTGCCCCGCCGCATTCCTGCGCCGATCCAGCCCGTCGAACGACGCAAAACCCGGCGGCATTACTTGGCCCAGAGCGCGGGCGATTGTCCAGAGTTTCGATGCGGGTGCGCTCCAAAAGGATAAACTTGGCAGCGCTGCGATGGCCCTATAAGCCGGGTGTGACGTTTTAAACTTGAACTACCAAATTGGGCCTGCCGATGCGCCTGGGCTTAGTCTGTCTTGTCGTGTCGGCATTCGCGGTTGTGGCGATCTGGACCTGGCTCGGGCTGCCGGTCGCCATGCCGCATACGCCACTGGCGCCCGGCGAGAAGCTTTACTGCCTGTCCTATGCGCCGTTCCGCGACGGGCAGACGCCGTTCGATCCGGCCATGCATATTTCGCCCGAACAGATCGACGACGACCTGGGCCGGCTCGCCAAGATCACCAACTGCGTGCGCACCTATTCGGTCGAGCTCGGGCAGGACCAGGTGGCGGCCATCGCCAAACGGCGTGGGCTCAAGGTGTTTCAGGGCATCTGGCTCGGCGTCAATGCAGACAAGAACCGCGCCGAGATCGCGACCGCGATCAGAATCGCCAACGCCTATCCCGACGTGGTGCGGGCGCTCATCGTCGGCAACGAGGTGCTGCTGCGCGGCGACATGGCGGCGGACGATCTCGCCGCCACCATCCGCGCGGTGAAGGCGCAGGTGAAGGTGCCGGTGACCTATGCCGACGTGTGGGAGTACTGGCTCAAGAATCCGCAGGTCGCAGCGGCGACCGATTTCGTCACCATCCACATCCTGCCCTATTGGGAGGATTTCCCCATTCCGGCGGCGCAGGCGGCGGCGCATGTCGACCAGATCCGCCGCCGTGTCGCCGCCGCGCTCGCCGGCAAGGACGTCGTCATCGGCGAGGTCGGCTGGCCGAGCGAGGGGCGCATGCGCGAGGGCGCGCTGCCGTCGCCGGCGAACCAGGCGCGCGTGATTCAGGACGTGCTGGCGCTCGCCAAGCAGGACAATTACCGCGTCAATGTCATCGAGGCCTTCGATCAACCGTGGAAGCGCGCGCTCGAAGGCACCGTCGGCGGCTATTGGGGACTGCTCGACGCGCGCACGCGCGACTACAAATTCGTCTGGGGCGAGGCCGTCTCCAATCACCCGCACTGGAAACGCGACGCGGCCGGCGGCGTCGTCTTTGTCGCGCTCATTTTTGCCGCCGCGTTTCTGGCCCGCCGCGGCGCCGTTGCGCCCGGTTGGTGGCTGGCGATCGCGGCGAATGCAATCGCCGGCGGCGCGCTTATCGGCTGGAGCGTCGCCGACATGCCGCGGCAAAGCTTTAACGCTGGTGGCTGGATGCGGGCGTTCGCACTCACGGCGATTGCGCTGCTGACCCCGCCGCTGTTGAGCGCGGCGGTCATGCGCGGCGTTGCCGTGCCGCCGTTCTGGCGCGTGATCGGGCCGAAAACGGAGCGCACAGCGGATCCGCTGGCGCTCGCTTGCGGAATTCTGCTGATCGCAACACTGCTGCTGGCGCTGCAATCGGCGCTCGGGCTGGTATTCGATCCGCGTTACCGCGACTTTCCCTTCGCGCCGCTCACCGCCGCGGTGGTGCCTTTCGTCATGCATCGCGTGACGGTGAAGCGCGCGGCAGGCCGACGCGCCGCCGCCGAACTCGCCGGCGCCGTGCTGCTGGCGCTGTCGGCGCCCTATATCGCGATCAATGAGAGCTTCGCCAATTGGCAGTCGCTGTGGCTCTGCGCCGTCTTCGCCGCGCTCGCCGTCATTCTGGCGCAGGCGCGCGACGGGCAAAGCTGAGCACCAGCAGCCCTACCGCCAGCGACGACAGCAGAATATTGTAAAGCACGATGCCGAGGCAGGTGAGCGCCAGCGCCACCGCGAACAGGACGAGCGACGGCCGCAGCAGATTGAGCAACGCGACAGCGAGCGCGGCAAAGCCGAACACCGAATTCTTGAACAGCACGGTAACGACCGCGCGCGAGGTGCACAGCCAGGTGTCGAGGCCGGCGGCGCAGGCAAGGCCGACGCTCGATTGCTCGATCGCCAGATAGCGAATGTAGAGCGCGTAGCCGAGGGCGCAGAAGCCGACGATCAGCAGTCCGTTGGTCGCGCGCGCGCTGGGCAGGAACAATTTCATGCCGCCGATTATGCCGGCGCCGGGGCCCGGCGACAATCAGGGCTGCTGCGCCAGGTCCTCGCCGAAAAATCTCGTGGCGCGGCAAGTGGCATGGACGGCGCTGAATTTGGCGCAGAGCTTGGTGGCCGCGGCGGTCGTCGGCAGTGGCCCAAGGAGCAGCCGGTAGTCGGTGCCGCTTTGCCGCAGCCGCTGGGCGGCGACCGGGCGCAGGCCCGTCAGCAACGGTCCATGGTTGGCTTTCACCGTGAGCCAGTATTCGCGCAGCCCATCCATGGAGCTGCGGCCGCCGAGGTCGACGCCGTATTCGACCTTGGCCGGCGGCGGCGCCATCGCGCGCTCGCTGGCCGGAATGTCGGCGACGCGGGCCTGCGGCAATGGCACCGTTTCCGCCTTCGCCGGCGTACCGCCCGGCAAGGGTGGCATGGCGGCTCCGGAGACCTTGGGCGCCGCCGGCACGGCGGGCGCACTGACCGCGGTGGGAACCGAGGCCGGCGCGGCGACCGCGGGCGGCGGCACTTCGGCGACTTTGTCTTTCGCCGGTTCCTTGACGCTTTGCGCCGCGGCGTTGGCGAGCATCACCGTCTTGATCGAGCCGGTCATGTCGTCGAGATTACGCTCGAGGGTGGCGATGCGCTCGTTGAGCTGGTCGCGGTCGGCGGCAAGCCTGCGCACGGCGTCCATGAGCCGCCGTGTTTGCTCCGCATCGACGACGACGCGGGGAGGCACCGCGGCCACGGCTTGCGGCCCCGGTTCGCGCGCGAATGCAAGCTGCAGGCGCTCGGCGCCGCTCTGGCTCTCGCCGACGAGGACGACAGCGCCGAGCGATATGGCCGCCGCGGCGCCCCAGCCGAACAGGCGCCACAGCGCC
>DATJYA010000106.1:0-3793 GCA_035499835.1 Pseudolabrys sp. | reverse complement strand
GCGGGTGATCTTGCGCTATGTGGCGCCGGACGGCGCCCTCGACCCGGCCTTCAACGTCAACGGCTCGACCAACGCCATTGCCGGCATCGTCAACGAGCGCGGCAACGTGCTCGGCATGATGCCGCATCCGGAAAATCACGTCGAAGCTGCGGTGGGTTCGACCGACGGCCGCGGGCTGTTCGCCGGACTGGTGGAAGCGCTGGACCGCGCGGCATGACGGACGCATCGGTCATGCGCAATGAACCCAAGATCACGGCCGAGTTGGTCGCCGAGCACGGGCTCAAGCCCGACGAATACAAGCGCATGCTCGAGCTGATCGGCCGCACGCCGACGCTGACCGAGCTCGGCATCTTCTCGGCGATGTGGAACGAGCACTGCTCGTACAAGTCCTCCAAGGCGCATCTGCGCACGTTGCCGACCAAAGGCCCCCACGTCATCCAGGGGCCCGGCGAGAATGCCGGCGTCATCGACATCGGCGACGGCCTCGCCTGTGTGTTCAAGATGGAGAGCCACAACCACCCGAGCTATATCGAGCCCTATCAGGGCGCGGCGACCGGCGTCGGCGGCATCCTGCGCGACGTCTTCACCATGGGGGCGCGGCCGATCGCCTGCCTCAATGCGTTGAGTTTCGGCGCGCCGGGCCATCCCAAGACCCGCCATCTTGTGTCCGGCGTCGTTGCCGGCATCGGCGGCTATGGCAACTCGTTCGGCGTGCCCACCGTCGGCGGCTCGGTGCGCTTCCATTCGCGCTATGACGGCAACTGCCTGGTCAACGCCATGGCGGTCGGCCTCGCGCGCAAGGACCAGATTTTCTATGCCGCGGCGTCCGGGGTCGGCATGCCGATCGTCTATCTCGGTTCCAAGACGGGGCGCGACGGCATCCACGGCGCCTCCATGGCCTCGGCCGAATTCGCCGAGGATTCGGACGAAAAACGCCCGACCGTGCAGGTCGGCGATCCGTTTTCGGAAAAGCTGCTGCTGGAAGCCTGTCTCGAGATCATGGCCAAGGGCTGCGTCATCGCCATCCAGGACATGGGCGCGGCCGGCCTGACCTGCTCGGCGGTGGAAATGGGCGCCAAGGGCGATCTCGGCGTCACCCTCGATCTCGACAAGGTGCCCTGCCGCGAGGAGGGCATGAGCGCCTACGAGATGATGCTGTCGGAGAGCCAGGAGCGCATGCTCATGGTGCTCAAGCCGGAAAAAGAGAAAGAGGCCGAGGCGATCTTCCGCAAATGGGGTCTCGATTTCGCCGTGGTCGGCGAGACCACGCCGACCACGCGCTTCATTGTGCGCCACGGCGGCGACGTCATGGCCGACCTGCCGATCAAGGAGCTAGGCGACCAGGCACCCGAATACAGGCGGCCCTTCGTCAGCCTGCCGAAGCCCGCGGAGCTCGATGCCGAGAGTGTGAAGCCGCCGCTCGGCATCGGCGACTCGCTGGAAAAACTGCTGGGCTGCCCCGATCTCTGCTCCAAGCGCTGGGTCTGGGAGCAATACGACCACATCATCTTCGGCAACACCGTGCAGCGCCCCGGCGGCGACGCCGCGGTGGTCCGCGTCGAGGAAGGGCCGAAGGGGCTGGCGCTCGCGACCGACGTGACGCCGCGCTATTGCGAGGTCGATCCGTTCGAGGGCGGCAAGCAGGCGGTCGCCGAGTGCTGGCGCAACCTCACCGCAGTCGGGGCAAAGCCGCTTGCTATCACCGACAACCTCAATTTCGGCAATCCGGAAAAGCCGGAGATCATGGGCCAGCTCGTCGGCTGCATCCGCGGCATCGCCGAAGCCTGCAAGGCGCTCGCGTTCCCGGTCGTTTCCGGCAACGTGTCGCTCTACAACGAGACCAACGGGCGCGCCATTCTGCCGACGCCCTCGATCGGCGGCGTCGGGCTTCTCGACGATTTCACCCGCTCGGCGAGCCTTGCCTTCAAGCGCGCCGGCGAAGCGATCCTGCTCATCGGCGAGACCACCGGCTGGGTCGGCCAGTCGATCTTCCTGCGCGAGGTCTGCCGGCGCGAAGAGGGGGCGCCGCCGCCGGTCGATCTTGTCGAGGAGAAGGAAAACGGCGACTTCGTCCGCGCTCTGATCCTCGACGGCATTGCCACCGCCGCGCATGATCTCTCCGACGGCGGCTTGCTGGTCGCGGTCGCCGAAATGGCCATGGCCTCCGGCATCGGCGCCGCGCTCGAGGCCGCGCCCAGGGACATCCCCGGTTTCGCCCACTGGTTCGGCGAGGACCAGGCGCGCTATCTCGTCACCGTGCCGGCGGACAAGGCCGAGGCCGTGCTGGCGCGGGCGCGCGAGGCCAGCGTGCTGGTCTCGGCCGTCGGGACCACCGGGGGCGACGCATTGACGATCCCCGGCGAGCGCCCCATGCTGGTCAAAGTTCTGCGCGAGCGTTTCGAGGGCTGGCTGCCGGCTTACATGGCCGGTGAACTGCCGAACGCGTGAGTGACGCCGTCATGGCGATGGACGCAAGCGAAATCGAACGGCTGATCAAGGCGCGCATTCCCGACGCCAGCGTGACCATCCGCGATCTGGCCGGCGACGGCGACCATTACGCGGCCACGGTCATATCCGCCTCGTTCAAGGGCAAATCGCGGGTGCAGCAGCATCAGATCGTCTACGAGGCGCTCAAAGGCCAGATGGGCGGGGTGCTGCACGCGCTCGCCTTGCAGACCGGGACGCCGGACGCCTGACCGCCGGTCCTCGGCGGCGCCGGCGGCAAAAACATTCCCTTTACGCGGGGCGGCGCAGGACATGGCTCCTGCCTGCACCGGCGATGCAGGTTAACCGCCGTCCCCAAGCCCTCTTGGGTTGGCGCCACAATATGCGCTACATATATCGGTAACGATTGCTTCGGCGCGCCGCCTTTTGCGCCGCGCCGTCAGATGAGGACATGAAAGCCCATGGGCATCGAGACATTCATCGACAACGAAGTGAAGAGCAACGACGTGGTGCTGTTCATGAAGGGCACGCCGCAATTCCCGATGTGCGGGTTCTCGGGGCAGGTGGTGCAGATCCTCGACCATCTCGGCGTCGCCTATAAGGGCCTCAACGTTCTCGAATCGGACGATTTGCGCAACGGCATCAAGGCCTATTCCAACTGGCCGACCATTCCGCAGCTCTACGTCAAGGGCGAGTTCGTCGGCGGCTGCGACATCGTGCGCGAAATGTTTCAGGCCGGCGAGTTGCAGCAGGCGCTGAAGGACAAGGGCGTCGCGGTCCGCGAGACCGCCTAGCTCGTGATCAAAGTCCTGCTGGTTGTCGCGGCCATCGTCGATGTTGCGCTTGCCGCGCTGCTGATTGCCGTCTCCGGATTTATGTTCGGCGCGGGGCCGGAAGGCATGCATGCCGGTCCGGGCTTCATGGCGTTTTACTGGGCCGCGGTGATTGCCTGCGTTGCGGCGCCGGTCGTCGGCTTCATCTTCAACCGTCGGGGAAAGACGACTGCCGGACTCGTCGTCGGCTGGGTGCCGCCGGCCGGCGCGCTGCTCGCGCTCGCCATCCCGCCGCCGTATTGATCGCCGCGCCTAAAACAAAAAACCCCGCGCAAGGCGGGGTTTTTGCATTCGTGGAATCGTCACGTCAGCGCGAATAATACTCGACGACCAGATGCGGCTCCATCTGCACCGCATAGGGCACGTCGGTGATGGCCGGCACGCGGGCGAGCTTCGCGGTCATCTTGGAGCCGTCGACCTCGATGTAATCGGGCACGTCGCGCTCGGCCAAAGCCTGCGCCTCGAGCACCAGCGCCATCTGTTTGGATTTTTCCCTGACCTCGACCACATCGCCG
>DATJYA010000105.1:0-2500 GCA_035499835.1 Pseudolabrys sp. | reverse complement strand
GCGCAACGCGGTGCAGGCGCTGGAGGCGCGTGGCGCCCGCGATCCGGCCCGCGATCAGATTCGCATCACCGGACGGCGTGAGGGCAGCGTTGCCGTGATCGAAGTGTCCGACACCGGGCCGGGCATCTCCGACCGGGCCCGCGCCCATTTATTCGAGGCATTTCAGGGGTCGACCCGCGCCGGCGGCGCCGGCCTCGGGCTTGCGATTGCGGCGGAATTGGTGCGCGCGCATGGTGGCGACATGCGCCTGGTCGATGGAACCATCGGCGCGACCTTCCGCATCAGCATTCCCGACCGTGCGGTCGAGCTCAATGCGCGCCGCGGCGAGCGCGCCAGCGCCTGAACTTCAAGGGAGCCGGCGGTCACAGTTTGTTGAAGCTGGCGGCGTCCGCTGCTCGATAATTGCCGATCCTGCGGTGTTCTTTCCTGTGGGCGCAACGAACCCCCGGTGGGAAAATCGGCAGGAGTTTGCCTTGGTCACGGCCTACATCAATCGCGTCGCCAGCGCGGTGCCGCCGCACGACGTTCATGGCGTGTTTACGCGGTTTGCCGAAAGCCTCTTTGAGGGCGACCGGCGCAATTCCCTGCTGCTCAAGCGGATGATGGGCAAATCGGGCATCGAGCATCGCTATTCGTGCCTTGCGCCGCACGAGTTGTCGCTAAAGGAACGGGTCAACTCCGATGCCTTTTATAAACGCGGCGAATTTCCCGATACCGCGGCGCGCATGCGCCGCTTCGAGCAGCATGCGCCCGAACTTGCGCAGGCCGCGGCCGAGCGGCTGGCGCTGGACGCGGATCGCGAGCGCATCACGCATCTGCTGGTCACCTGCTGCACCGGCTTTTCAGCGCCGGGCGTCGACATCGAAGTGGTCGAGCGCTGCAAGCTGCCCACCGCTGTCGAGCGCACCGTGATCGGCTTCATGGGCTGTTATGCGGCGATCAATGCGCTCAAGCTCGCGCGCCACATCGTGCGCTCCGAACCGCAGGCCCGCGTGCTCATCGTCAACCTTGAACTTTGCACGCTGCATCTGAAGGAAACCGCCGACATGCAGCAGATGCTGTCGTTTCTTCTGTTCGGCGACGGCTGCGCCGCGTGCCTGGTGAGCGCCGAGCCGGCTGGCGTGGCGATCGACAGCTTCCGCGCCGTACTGGTGCCGGATACGCGCGAGTTGATCACCTGGAGCATTCGCGATTCCGGCTTCGACATGATGCTGTCGGGGCAGGTGCCGGCTGCCATCCATGATGCCCTGCACGTCAACGCCGACGAGATCCTCGAGGGCACGCCGGCCGAGTCGGTCGGTCTGTGGGCCGTGCATCCGGGCGGGCGCACGGTGCTCGATGCCGTCGAACGCGCCTTTCGTCTCGGCCCGATGGCGCTTGCGGCCTCGCGCGACATCTTGCGCCGTTACGGAAATATGTCGTCGGCGACCGTCATGTTTGTCCTCGAGCAGTTGCTGCGCAGCGGCGCGCGCGGTCAAACCGGCTGCGCCATGTCGTTCGGTCCCGGCCTGATCGCGGAAACGATGCGCTTTCGCACGGCGGCGTGAGCGCCGATGCGGATCGCTTTTCGGCCCGCCCTGGATCGCTCAAAGCCGGTGTTCGACGCCGCGCGGCGGAGCACGCAGAAGGAAGTCCTCGATGGGCCGCTTGAAACCGCCGAACTGAGGGATGTCCTGCACGATCTCGCCCGCTTCAACGGCCTGATGTTGGGGCATCGGCCGCTGCTGCGCTGGCTCGACGCCGCGGCGAAGGAGCTTCCCGCTGGGCGGCCGTTGACCGTCGTCGATGTCGGCTGCGGTTATGGCGATCTGCTGCGCGCGGTGCGGGGCTGGGCGCGCAAGCGTGGCCGCTACGTCAGGCTCATCGGCATCGATCTAAGCCCGCAGGTGATCGACGTGGCGCGCCGTGCGACCGATGTGGCCGACGGGATCGATTATCAGGTGACGGACGTCTTTGATTTCCGCCCGGGCTTTCCGGTCGATTTCATCGTCACCAGCCTGGTCACCCATCATCTGACCGACGAGACGATCGTTCGCTTCTTGCGCTGGATGGAAGCGTCGGCGCGCTGCGGCTGGGTCGTCTACGATCTCCAGCGCAGCGTCGTGCCTTTCTATTTCATTGCCATTGCCGGCTTCTTGCTGCGGCTCCATCCGGTGGTCGTCCATGACGGCCGCATTTCGGTCGCGCGCTCGCTCACGCGCACCGAATGGCGTGAATTAATTGCGCGAGCGGGCATCCCGGGTGAGAGCGTCGATCTGCGCTGGTTCATGTTCCGCTTTGCCATCGGGCGGAGCAAATGACGCGGGTCGAGACCGTTGTTGTCGGCGGCGGCCCTGCGGGCGCGGCCACTGCGTGCGGCCTGGCCGCGGCCGGCCGTGAGGTGCTGCTCATCGAACGCACCGATGGCCCGCACCATAATGTTTGCGGCGAGTTCCTGAGCATCGAGACGCAGGCGCAACTACGCCGCCTTGAGATCGACCCGCTCACGCTCGGTGCCGCG
>DATJYA010000104.1:0-5037 GCA_035499835.1 Pseudolabrys sp. | reverse complement strand
CCAGCCAAACGCATCCCAGTAGGCGATCCAGTACGAGGCCTTGTACCAATGCGGGATCCAGTAGCGGCCGGCGCGGATGACGCGATCGAGCGCCCGGCAGGCGGTGGTCAACTCCTCGCGCGTCTTTGCGGCGATAATGATATCGACCAGGCGGTCGATCGCCGGCTCGGCGATGCCGGCAAGGTTCTGCGAGCCTCTGGTTGCCGCCGACTGCGATGTGAAATAGGTGCGCAACGAGTCTCCCGGCGTCGAGGAGAAGCTGAAGCGCTGGACGGTGATGTCAAAATCGTAATTATCGACGCGGGCGCGGAACTGCACCGGATCGACGACGCGCAGCGTGGCGTCGATGCCGAGCGTCGCCAGATTGCGAAAATAGGGCAGATGGTGCGGCTGGAACGACGGCTCGTCGATCAGGAATTCGATCGCGACTTTGCTGCCGTCCGGCAGCACGCGTTTGCCGTCGCGCAAGGTGATGCCGGCGGCTTCCAGCAGTTGCGCGCCGGCGCGCAGCCAGCGGCGGTCCTGCCCCGAGCCGTCGGTGACCGGCGGAACGTAAGGCTCGCCGAAGACCTCGTCCGGCACCTGGCCGCGGAACGGCTCGAGCAGCGCAAGCTCGGCGGCGCCGGGCTCACCTTGCGCCATCAGCGGTGAATTCTGGAACACCGAGACGGTGCGGTCGTAGGAGCCGTACATGATGTTCTTGTTGGTGTATTCGAAATCGAAGGCATCGATCAGCGCCTCGCGCAGGCGCCGATCCTTGAACTGCTTGCGCCGCGTGTTGATGAACCAGCCCTGCGCGCCGGAGGGCGTATCGTCGGCCAGCACCGCGCGTTTGACACGGCCGTCCTTGAAGGCGGGGAAATCGTAGCGCGTCGCCCAGGTGCGCGAGGTGAACTCCTCGCGAAACAGGTAATTCTTCGCGGTGAAGCCTTCGAAGCCGACGTCACGGTCGCGATAATATTCGTAGCGCACCACGTCGAAATTGTTCAGGCCCTTGGCCACCGGCAGATCGGCGCCCCACCAGTCCTTGACGCGCTCGAATTCGATGTAGCGGCCGGCTTCGAAACGGCCGACCTTGTAGGCGCCGCTGCCCAGCGGAATGTCGAGCGTCGATTGGTCGAAGGGCTGTTTGGCGTAATAGGCGCGCGAAAAGATCGGCAGCCCGGCGACGAACAGCGGCACGTCGCGGCCACGCTTGGCGGCAAAACGGACGACCACGGTGCGATCGTCGACGGCTTCGGCGCCAGCAAAGTCGCGCAGCAGCTGGGTGATGATCGGGTGGCCCTTCTCCTTCAGCGTCGTCAAGGAGAACGCCACGTCATGGGCGGTGAGCGGGGTGCCGTCATGAAACCTCGCTTCGGGCCGCAGGCTGAAACGGTAGGTGAGACCATCCTCCGAGATGCTCACCACCCGCGCGGCAAGCCCGTACATGGCGTCCGGCTCGTCGCCCGAGCGCACCATCAGCGTGGCGAAAGTCAATTCCATGCCCTGCGCCGCGTCGCCCTTGAGGATGTAGCTGTTGAGCGAATTGAAC
This sequence comes from Pseudolabrys sp., assembly GCA_035499835.1. Lineage (GTDB taxonomy): Bacteria > Pseudomonadota > Alphaproteobacteria > Rhizobiales > Xanthobacteraceae > Pseudolabrys. The sequence goes on along the minus strand of DATJYA010000104.1, from coordinate 3,503 downwards.
GTGAGCTGGTTCTGGTTGAACTGGATACCCGGCCCGATCTGGGAGAACACACCGCCCTTGGGCGCGTCCGGATTGACGTAGCTGAAGTGGGTGAAATCCGGCGGATAGGCGAGATCGCCGAAGGCCGACATGCCATGACGCTCCGCGCCTTGTGCGGAAACTTGCACTGCTGGCCCAACGCTCGCAACAACAGCGCCGGCGGCGAGCAACAACACCTCCCGCCGACTCGGCGCGCTCCCTCTCCCCTGGGGGGAGAGGGTTGGGGTGAGGGGGAACCTTCGTTGCATCAGGCCGCGATCCTTGCCCCCTCACCCGCCGCGCTTCGCGCGGCGACCTCTCCCCCAAGGGGAGAGGGTGAAGAAAAAAATCAAGATTTCCGCGGCAGCTTGGCCGCCTTTTCCGCGTCCCACCACCAGATCGTGGGAAACGCCGAATTTCCGTATTTCGGCATGGTCGCCGGGCGGCTGAAGCGGTCCCAGCGCGCGGTGCGCACCTTGCCGTAGGTCCATTGCGGCACCACGTAGAAATTCCACAACAGGACGCGGTCGAGCGCCTTGGTGGCGGCGACGAGCTCGTCGCGGTCCTTGGTGAAAATCACGCGCTCGATCAGCGTGTCGACCGCCGGATTCTTGATGCCGATGAGGTTGCGCGAGCCGGGGACGTCGGCGGCCTGCGAGCCCCAAAAGCCGCGCTGCTCGTTGCCAGGCGACAACGATTCGGCCCAGGACGCGATGATGATATCGAAGTCCCATTGCCGCAGCCGGTTCTCGTATTGCGAGGCGTCGATGACGCGCACCGAAACCGCAATGCCGAGGCGTTCGAGCGACGGCTTGTAGAACAACATCACGCGCTCGAAGGCCGGCTCCTCCACCAGCAGCTCGACGGCGAGGCGCTCATTGGTCCTGGTGTTGACCAGCTTGGTATCGCGCACCTCGTAGCCGGCGTCGCGCAACAGCTTGAGCCCCTCGCGCAGATTGTCGCGCACCGCCTGCGGATTACCGCCGACCGGATTGGTGTAGGGCATGGCGAACAGTTCCGGCGGCACCTTGTCCTTCACCGTCTGCAGGATTTCCAGCTCCTTGCCCTCCGGGAGGCCGGACGCGGCGAGTTCGGTGCCTTCGAAGTAGCTGGCGATCCGCTTGTACTGGCCGTAGAAGATCTGCTTGTTCATCTCCTCGAAGTCGAAGGCGAAATTGAAGGCGCGGCGCACGCGCGGATCCTTGAACTTGTCGCGGCGGATGTTGAAGGCGAAGGCCTGCATCATCCCCATATTGCGGATCGGGAATTCCTCGAGGACGACACGCTTGTCGCGTACGGCGGGAAAGTCGTAGGCGGTCGCCCAATTCTTGGCGCTGGTTTCGCTGCGCCAGTCCAGTTGATCGGCCTTGAAGCCCTCCAGGGCCACCGTCGAATCGCGAAAATAATCGAAGTGGACCTCCTGGAAATTATTGGCGCCGACATTGACGTTGAGATCCTTGCCCCAATAGTCCGGCACCTTCTCGTAAACGATGTTGCGGCCGGGCGAGAATTCCTTGACCCGGTAGGGCCCGGAGCCGAGCGGCGGCTCCAGCGTCGTCTGCGTGACGTCGCGCTTCCTGCCGGATTTGTCGGTGCCCTCCCACCAGTGCTTGGGCAGAATCGACAATTGGCCGACGATCTGCGGCAGTTCGCGATTGCCCGGGCCGTCGAACGTGAAGGTGACTTCGCGCTCGCCGGTTTTTTCCGCCTTGGTGACGTGGCGGTAATAGGCGGCGACCTGCGGGCTGCTCTTCTTCTGCTGGTCGAAGGAATAGACGACGTCCTCGGCGGTCACCGGCTGGCCGTCCTGCCAGCGCGCGGTGGCGCGCAGCCGGTAGGTGACCGAGGAATGATCGTCCGGATGGCTGACCGCCTCGGCGAGCAGGCCATATTCGGTGGACACCTCGTCGAGGGCCGACGCCATCAGCTGCTCGGTGACGAGCTCGGTGCCCATGGCCAGGTTGCCCTTCACGCCGGAAATCACTCCGTTGAAATTGTCGAAGGTGCCGAAGGCGACCTCACGCACCACGCCGCCCTGCGGCGCCGCCGGGTTGACGTAGTCGAAGTGCTTGAAGCCTTCCGGGTAATGCGGCTCGCCGAACAGCGACAGGCCGTGCTTCCACTGCCGCGCGCCCGGGCTCGCCTGCGCGAGAACCGGCACCGCGCCGAGAGACCCCAATGCCGGGGCGGCGAGCGCGGCGGCAGTGCTGCGCAATACGGAACGGCGAGACAGTTTCATGGCAAGGCTCCTACCACGCCAGCGTGGGCTTGCTTCGTTACAGATGGGCAATCTCTTCCGGATACCGCTTCCGGTCGATCACGGGCGCTGCATTCCGCGCCGATTATGTCGGTTTTTCGGTGCATGACGCAGCCCTTTGCACGCAAAAACGGCCGGGCGTTGCCCGGCCGTTCACAATATCGTCAGCCCGCTCCCGGACTATTTTTTCGGCGCCGCCGGCGCGGCAGCGGGCGCAGCCGGAGCGCCGCCGGCCGGGGCATTTTCCGCTTCCGCCTTCGGCAGCGGCTCCGGATTATCCGACAGCGTATGCAGGTAATCGATCACATCGGCGCGCTGCTGGTCGTTTGTGATGCCAGCAAAGGTCATCGCGGTGCCGGAGATATAACCGCGCGGGTTGGCCAGGAATTTGTCGAGTTCGTCGTAGGTCCACTTGCCGCCCTTCGCCTTCATGGCGGCGGAGAAGTTGAAGCCACGGCCTTCGCCGCGCGGCTCGCCGACGATGTTCCAGAGATTGGGGCCGACGCGGTTGGGGCCGCCCTTCTCGAAGGTGTGGCAGGCCCCGCACTGCTTAGCGACCTGCTGGCCCTTCTCCAGCGATGCTTTCGCCAGCCGGGTGGCGATGGGCACCTCCTGGGGAGCGGCTTCCTTCTTCTCGCCACCTTCAGTCTTGACGGCGATGGCGTAACCGGGCTTGGCCGGCTTCTCGGCCGAAAAGATCGCGCCGGCGGCGATATTGAGCGCCAGCGTGATCAGGCAGGTGCCGAGGATGGCGCCGAGGACTTTATTGAGTTCAAACGAGTTCATCGAAAACGGGCTCCCAGGGCGGGGGACGGGTGCCGGCCGGACGCCGCCGGGAGGGCGGCGAGCGCAGAGATACCGGCTTGCCTCGCGCATGGCAACCCGTCTAATCCCCCGGAATCATGGCAAACACGATCATCCTCATCCCGGCGCGCATGGCCTCGACCCGCCTGCCCGGCAAGCCGTTGGCCGACATCGGCGGCGAGCCAATGATCGTGCGCGTGCTCAAGCGGGCGCAGGCGGCCGGCATCGGCGAGGCGGTGGTGGCGACCGATTCCGAGGCGGTCGCCGCCGCCGTGGAAAAGGCCGGCGGCCGGGCGATCATGACCCGCGCCGGCCATGTCTCCGGCTCCGACCGCATATTCGAAGCGTTGCAGGACATCGACCCGGAGCATCGGTTCGGCGTCGTGGTCAACGTGCAGGGCGATCTGCCGACCATCGAGCCGGC
>DATJYA010000103.1:0-6248 GCA_035499835.1 Pseudolabrys sp. | reverse complement strand
GCAGTATTCCGGCGGCATGGCCGGGATCGGTTCCGGTGGTACAGAGTCAGCCACACCTCTGTACTGTCGGCAGCCCCGCCTGAACTAAATTCGGGCGGGGCTGCAAGCCGGTCTAGGGCGTCAGCGTCGCGCTCGCCACGGTCAGATACGTCGCATCGCCGGGGCTGTCGGCTCCGATCGTGCTGATCGTGATGGTGACGGCGCCGCCGTCCCACAAGCCGGTGGCGTGCTGGCTCAACAGAACGTCGGTGACGTCGAAGCGGGCATCCGGCCGCCCCATCGCCATGCCGCGGGTGGCATTATGATGCATCAGCAGGCCGCCGGTCCCGAGATTGAATTTGAACAAATTGAGCTTGCCCACGTAATAGGGGCTGTTGAGTTCCGGCGCGGTCCCCTTCGGCAGATTGATGAAGACGCTGAGCGGAGCCGGCGGGCGTTGCAGCAGTTTGATACCTTCGAGCGCCAGGATCGCCGGCCTGCTATGTGCGATGGCGGCGGCCGTTGCTCCCGGCTGCGGCGCCAGGGCGACGGTACTGCCGCCGGCGCCAACGTTGAAACCGTCGGCTCGCATCGCCACCAGCTCGACCGGCTTGGCTCCGGACAGGATCGGCAGCGATCGCGTGGCCGCGGCGATGCGCTGGCGATTGACCAAATTGTCATAGCCGTAGCCAAACGCATCTATGGAGGTTGCGCTGGCAAGCTTTGCCGAGCCCAGCTTGCCATTCTCGTCGACGAAAGCCGCCGTGCGGTTTGCCCAGGTCTGTTGCGGAGGGCTGCCGGCGTCGTTGCCCCAATTGTACGACACACCCTTCTGCGCCTCCCAGGAGGCGATGAGCCGGTCGATCTGGCAATGGTGGACGTAGAAGATCGGATCGCCCGCCGCCGCGGACGGATTGGCCATCCAGCCGCCGATTGAATCGTGCACCATGTCGTGCGGCACGATCTCCAGCCGGCCGGTGAAGCCGAGTTTCATGTAGGCCGGGTCTGACGGATCGACCGAGCTGATGTCGGCCGGAAACATCACATTCGTTTCGAAGGCGTGCCCATAGGCGATATCGGGATAGGGCATGTAGCCGCCGTCGTTCATGGCGGTGTTGCGTGCGCCGCGTCCGCCGGGATTGTCGTAACCCAGGCCACGATCATGAAAGACCAGGCGGCTTGGCTGCTGGCGCTGGCCGGACGGCGAAGCCGCGGGATTTCTGAATTTTGCCGGCAGTTGCAGCGACGGCCCGTTGTCGAAAGCATAATTCCAGTACGGCAGCATGAACGAGCCGTCGTTGCACATGCGGCGGCAAATGCGCTCGAAGAGATAAAGGTACCAGCGGTGCCACACCGTGAAGTAGGCGCTGGAATGTTCGCAGGTCGCCCAGCACGCCAGCGCGGCCTGCTTCCAGTTCGCCTGCGGCGTTCCGGCCGCCGGGTTGCCGTAGATCTGATTGACGCGCGCTTCGAAATCCTTCTGAGTCGTAATCGATCCGGAATTGGCCGGATCGAAGGGATTGCTCGGCACGTCGTGGATATAGGACTGGAACGTCCAGCTCTGCGGCTGCGGCGGATAGTTGATGGCGGGATCCTGCATCGCCTCCACGGCGAGGGCGTAGAGGTCGGCCATTCTCTGCCCGGCCGGCGACGCGATGTCGGGCCGCAGCGGCGGTCCGGCGGATGCCGCTCGTTCACAGCCGGCGGAAAGGAGGATGGCCGCGGCTCCGCCGAGAAGAACGCCTCTGCGAGACGGTGCAAACTCTGGTGTTGCGCTCATCGGTCCCCCACCGCCGGCGCGCGGCAACCTAATTATTCCCCAGCAGCTTTCGCAATTCCACTCGAAATTCGGGCTCGATGTCCGGCCGTGCCAGGCCATAGGCGACGTTGGCGGCGAGGAAGCCGGTCTTGGAGCCGCAGTCGAAGCTGCGTCCCTCGAATTTCAATCCATAGAAAGGCTGTGTCCGTGACAGCGCCACCATGGCGTCGGTGAGCTGGATTTCGCCGCCGGTGCCGGCGGCCTGCTTGCCGAGCAGGTCGAAAATCTGCGGCTGCAGGATGTAACGGCCGGTGATGCTCAGATTGGACGGCGCTTCGCTCGGTTTGGGCTTCTCCACCATCCTGGTGATGGCGAACGCTTTGCCTTTTGCCGCGCCGACGCCGACCACGCCATACATGTGCACGCGCTCGGTCGGAACTTCTTCGACCGCGAGGATATTGGCGTTGCCGTCGAGCTTTTCGGCGGCGTCGATCATCTGCGCCAGGCAGCCGCGCTCATGCTGCACCAGCACGTCCGGCAGCAGCAGTGCGAAGGGCTCGTGCCCCACCAGTTCGCGCGCGCACCACACCGCGTGACCGAGGCCAAGGGGCGATTGCTGGCGGGTGAAACTGGTGGTGCCGGGTTCCGGCAAGTCTTCCGACAGGCGCGCGAGCTCGCCCGTCTTGCCGCGCTCGTTAAGCGTCAGCTCCAGTTCGAACTGGCGGTCGAAATGGTCCTCGATGACGCTTTTGTTGCGGCCGGTGACAAAGATGAAATGCTCGATGCCGGCCTGGCGGGCTTCGTCGACCACATGCTGGATCAGCGGCCGGTCGACCACGGGCAGCATTTCCTTGGGCATGGCTTTGGTTGCCGGCAGGAACCGCGTTCCAAGGCCGGCGACCGGAAAAATGGCTTTGCGGATGCGAGTCATGACAAATGTGCGCTCAACGGCCGTTAATTCGTCAAAAAACCAGAACAAACAGCACAAAGCATGGCATTGGCCTCCGGTCCAGATGCGAGTGAAAACAGCCCTAACGTTAACGCCCTCGCAACGAAAACCGGTCAACCGTAAGATGTTAAAAGGACGGTGGAGCGGACGAGCGGATGCGGATTTTTTCGCCATATTTCGTGGCTGGATTGATGGCGGTGGCGACGGCCGCGACGGCGCAAACCATCGACGCCTATTCGGGCCCGACCGGAGCCATTCCGCCCGTCGTCAGCGCGGCGCCGGAATGGAGCGGGCAGTCCGGCGGCTCCGGCGACCCGAGCATGACCGCGGATGCCATCCGCGCCGCGGCGGCGGACTTCCATAATTGCCTCGAGCGCCTATGGCCGCTGGCGGCGCGCCGCGGCGTCACCCGCGGCGTCTACACGGCGGCGACCGGCACGCTGACGCCCGATCTGCGCATCATGGATCTGCTCGACAGCCAGCCGGAGTTCACCAAGTCGTTCTGGGACTACCTCGATCTCCTGGTGACCGACGACCGCATCGCGCAGGGGCGCGCGCTGCTCGACAAATACCGCGCGACATTCGACGCGGTCGAGCGCGACTTCGGCGTCGACCGCCACATCATCGCCGCGATCTGGGGCGTCGAGACCAATTATGGCACCGCCGTCGGCGAACGGCCGGTCATCCGCTCGACGGCGACGCTCGCCTGCATCGGCCGGCGCCAGCATTACTTCCGCGAGGAATTTCTCGCAGCTCTCGAAATTCTCCAGCACCGCGACATCCGCCCCGATCGCCTGGTCGGCTCCTGGGCCGGCGCCTTCGGCCCGACGCAATTCATGCCGACGGCATTCAAGCGCTACGCCCTCGATTTCGACCGCGACGGCCACCGCGACGTCGTCGACTCGGTCGCCGATGTCATCGCCTCGACCGCCAACAATCTGAAGAAGGACGGCTGGGTGGCCGGGCAGACCTGGGGCTACGAAGTGGTGGTGCCGGCCAATTTCAATTTCCTGCTCGCCGATCATGGGCGCTGGATGACGATCCGCGAATGGCAGCGGCTCGGCATCGGCCGCGCCGGGGGCAGCGCGTTTCCGCGGCCGGATGACCGTGCCTTCCTGCTGGTGCCGGCCGGCGTGCAGGGGCCGGGCTTCCTGATGCTGGCCAATTTCCGCGTGCTGATGAAATACAATCCGGCCGAGGCCTATGCGCTGGCGATCGGCCACCTTGCCGACCGGTTGCGCGGCGGCGCCCCCCTCGTGCAGCAATGGCCGCGCTACGAACGCACGCTCAGCCGCGACGAGCGCCTGGAGCTGCAGCAGCTCCTGGCGCAGCGCGGCTACGACGTCGGCGAGGCCGACGGCCATCTCGGCGCCAGGACGCGGGCGGCGATCCGGGACTTCCAGTCGCGGACCGGGCAGGTTCCCGACGGCTTTGCCTCGGTAGCTGTTCTCGACAAATTGCGCACCCATTAGGCCGCAATACGGACGACCTTCGAGTTGACATTTTTCTGCGGGCTATTAGCCCCTATTCTTGGCTTGGCGGGGCCCGTGGGCCGCCGTTCGGACACTTTAAATGCGTGGAGACAGTCGATTGCTGTGGTGGTTGTCCGGCGCGCTGGCGCTCGGACTTGCCGCGTCGTTGGCCGTTCCCGCCTATTCGCAGCAGCGCTACCGCTCAGGCGGCGGCTTTTTCGACAACCTTTTTGGCGGCGGTCCTTCATATCAGCCGCGGCCATACGAAAGCGAAGCGCCGGCGCCGCAGGTCGACTATTCGCGAGCGCCAAGCCCGCGCAAGCCCGATCCGACGATCGTTCCGAGCACGAGCATTGTGGTGATGGGCGACGCCATGGCCGACTGGCTGGCCTACGGCCTCGAAGACGCGTTCTCCGATTCGCCGGAGATCGCCGTCGTCCGCGAGGCCAAGAGAAATTCCGGCCTGCTGCGCTACGAATACAAAAGCGATCTCGACTGGTGGCATGTCGCGCGCGATCTGCTGTCGCGCGAGAAAGCCGATTATGTCGTGATGATGCTCGGGGTCTCCGACAAGCAGAACATTCGCGAAAAGGATCTCGCCAAGGATGCCGGCAAGGACGACGGCGACAAGAAAGCGGCTGACGACAAAACCGCCGATAAGGCGAACCAGGATGAAGACCCCGACAATTCGATCATCACGACGGAGCCGCAAGGCAAGAACGCGAGCGGCATCATCGAATTTCGCAGCGATCAATGGGCCCAGATCTATAGCCGCCGCATCGATGCGACCATCGCCGCGCTCAAGAGCAAGGGCGTGCCGGTGTTCTGGGTTGGGCTGCCGGCAATCCGCGGCCCCAAGGCGACCGCCGACGCCGTCTATCTCAACGATCTCTACCGCGCCCGCGCCGAGAGGGCCGGCGCCGTCTATATCGATGTCTGGGATGGCTTCGTCGACGAGCAGGGCAAGTTCACCACGCAGGGCCCGGATTTCGAAGGCCAGGCGCGCCGCCTGCGCACCTCCGACGGCGTCTATTTCACCAAGGCCGGTGCGCGCAAGCTCGCGCATTATGTCGAGCGCGAAATCCGCCGTTACATGAATAACCGCGCGCTGCCGGTGGCGCTGCCGACCGGCCCGATCGAGCCGGCGCAGGAGGCAAAATCCGCCGTGCGGCCGCTTGCCGGCCCCGTGCTGCCGCTCACCGTCACGACCGGAAATGCCGACGAGCTTGCCGGCGGCAATGATACGCGGCCGGTGCACAGCGATTCGATTGCCGCAAGCGTATTGGTCAAGGGCGACCCGGTGGTTGCGCCCGCCGGACGCGCGGACGATTTCAGCTGGCCGCGCAAGGATGCGGCGCCGGTCACGGCAGTTTCGGCGGCGGCGTCGGCGGCTCCGGAACCGGAACTCAGGCCGGCGGCGAAGTCGCAGATCAAGACCGACACCAAGACCGAGCCCAAGACCAAAGCCGCGAAGGACACCGCGGTGAAGCCGAAAACGCTGGCCCAGGAGCAGAAGCCGAAGCCGCAGCCGCAGCCGCAGCCGCAGCCAATCGCGCCGCGGCCGCCGCGGCCCGTCGGCCGATCCAGCGACCCGTTCGGCTTTTTCCGGTAGCGACCGCCGGTCAGCGCGGCAGCAGCGTCGATCCCATCAGGAATTTATCGACCGCGTGCGCGGCCTGGCGGCCCTCGCGGATCGCCCAGACGACCAGCGACTGGCCGCGGCGCATATCGCCGGCGGCAAACACCTTGGGCAGCGAGGTCTGATAGCTTTTGGTGTCGGCAGAGACGTTGCCGCGTTGGTCGAGCGCGACGTCAAGCGCCTTGACCATGCCGTCATGCAGCGGATGCAGGAAGCCCATGGCCAGCAGCACCAGATCTGCCTCGATCTCGAACTCGCTGCCCGGCAGCGGCTTGAATTTGGCGTCGAGCTTGGCGCAGTGCAGTTTCCTCACCTGACCGTTTTTGCCGGAAAATTTCTGCGTGCCCACGGCGAAGTCGCGTTTGACGCCTTCATCGTGGCTTGAGGACGTGCGCAGCTTCAGCGGCCAGTCCGGCCAGGTCAGCATCTTGTTCTCATGTTCCGGCGGCA
>DATJYA010000102.1:0-6316 GCA_035499835.1 Pseudolabrys sp. | reverse complement strand
ATGTTCGTCGGTGAGACCGGCGTCACCCGCGTCATCCAGCGCACCTGCGAGGCCATGAAGGCGGCGGGCATTTCCGACCCCTACGACATCGACAAGGTGCGCAAGCTCGGCGTCATCGACCTGCCGACCATCCAGAAAAAGGCGAACCTGCACTTCTCACTCACGCTCGATCTGTTCGGCAACGAGATTTCGACCAACGCGGCCAATGCCTTCCACGCCGGCCTCAAGGGCCGCTATCGCGAGGACCGGCTCAAGGACGACCATCAACTGGAAAGCGGCAGCTATCCGGTGCTGCGCTTTATCGACGGCCAGATCAGGAACGAGGACACGCCGGCGCTCTCCGCGCTCAACATGCGGCTGCGCGACGATTACGTCGGCGACTGCAACAACGGCGTCGGCCGCTGGAACAAGGTGATCGCCGACATCGGCATCCCGTTCGAGATGAAGCTGCCGCACGTCGCCTTCCATCGCCACATCGGCGAGTTCTCGCGCACCAATGTCGACGTCGACGGCAACATCCTCTCGCCCGCCGACTGGACCCATCGCCGCACCGACATGCTGCCGTCGGAGGCCGACAAGGATTTCATCGAAAGCCTGATGCAGCCGCAGTTCGAGCCGGGCAAATTCGCGTCGTGGATCGCGCCGCCCAAGGTCGGCATCGACAACAAGCCCGGCGACTTCGAATACGTGAAGATCGCCTGAGCCGCTCTGCTAGGTGGGAAAGTGCTCGCGGCGGAGCCTTGTCTTCCGCGCCGGCCTGAATTCCGCGCGACAGGCCGGCGACAGCTCGGCTTCCTTCGACGCCAGGCAGGCTTCAATCGCCGGCACGTTCGGGATGTCGGCGCTGCAGAGGCGGAACGCGTCGCCTTCGCAATCCGACCGCTGCTGCTCGGTCCCCTGTGCCCGGGCGGCGCCGGCCGGTAAGCCGAGCAATAATGCAAGCGCGATCGCCGCGGATACGTGAAAAACCCTGGTCTTCAGTTTCATCGGTCACCCCCTCGACAAGTCCTACCAGAGCGGGTGCCGAATTTCACCGCCCATTTTGAGGCCGGCCCCGAAGTTTAACCGAACTTCGCAATCACACCCTCGGGAATGGCGACGGCCGCGATCTTGTGCGGATCGCTCTTGTCGCGCGCGGCCCAGACGCGCGTCTCGGCGCCTTCGACCGCGACTTCGCTGCCGATCGTCAGCCTGTGCTCGACATCGAAGCTGGAGCGGCGGAACGCGGCGACGCGCGAGTCGATCTCGATCCGGTCGCCGAATTTCACCGGCTTGAGGAAATTGGCTTTTGCATCGACCAGCGCGATGCCGACGATGCCAAAGGTGCGTGCGAGGTCCTGTGGTTTCACGCCGAGCGCCGCCTCGAACAGCAGCCAGGAGCTGGCGTCGAAAATCTCGAAGAAGCGCGGATTGAACACGATGCCGGCCGGGTCGCAGTGGCCCCACTCGATGGTCAACTGGCGGCGAACGACGAACGGCATCACGCCTTCTTCCGCTTGCCGCGCTTGCGCGGGTCGGCCCAATCGACCACGTCCTGTGCCCTTAGTTCAATCGCGGAAGATCGCCGGCGCATTTTCATCGCCCAGGCCGGCGCCACCGGAATGTGCGGGGACTCGTCAAGCTCGTCCATGAGCCAGTGCAGGTTCTCGTCGGCGGTCAGCCAGCGCGCCGGCCTGTAGCGCGTCAAGCTGAACGGCCGCGAAAACGCCAGCAGCGATTTCTTGCCGCCGGGCAGGCAATATTCGTGCGCGTAGGACATCGCCAGTTCGCGCCACGACCGGTAGATCGGATCGCGCCAGCGCAGGATAGCGTGGTTGGTCTTGCTGATGGCGCCCCACAAGGCGCGCTGCCGAAACAGCGTGACGATGTGATCCTGGTCGCTCGGCAAGGCGCGCAGATCCATCAGCCAGGCCGGCTGACCGTGATAGAGGAGCGCGGCGGCGGCAAACAACGCCGCCTCGGCGCAATGGGCGATGCGCGCCTGCAGCATGCGGCGCGGCGACATCGTGGTGTCGCCGTCGAGTTCGAAGTTGGCGGGGAGGCGGTCGAGCCAGCACTGGATTTTTTGCGGCGAGTCGAGCGGGGCAAAAGTCCGCCGCTCGGCGGGGGTGAGCAGCGCGCGCAGCGTTCGACGATAGGCGGCAACGTCGGGCATGGTCGGGGCGTTATTCTACGCCGGGCGGCGCTTCGCAAGGCGCCGGGGCGCCTCATGCGGGAGAAATCAGCGGTCGTTGTAGCGGATCGGCACCACGACCGGGATTTCCGCGCCGGCGATGTCCGGCGGCGGCGGCGGCAACGGTGCCGCGCGCTCCAGCATCGCCAGAGTCTCGCGGTCGAGCAGGCTGGATCCGGAACTGCGCATGATGCGTGCGTGATGCACGCCGCCGCGGCGGTCGACGCTGAAGGCAAGCTCGGCGGTGCCGCGTTCGCCGCGCGCTTCGGCTTCGGCGGGGTAGCGCTTGTTGCGTTCCAGCGTGGCGACCAGCAGCGACTTCCAGTTTAGCACAGCGTCCGGGTCGCGCGAACTGGCGCCTGGGGCCGGGGCTGCGGCACGTTGCGCCCTCTGTTCGGCGTTTGTTGGCGCGCTGGCAAGGCTGGCGTGCTGTTGCTTCGGCTTCTTTTCCCTCAGCTTTTCCGCGGGCGGCGGCGTCACGGCGAGGAGCGCCTCCGCCTGCGGCTGCGGCGGCAATTCAACCGTCTCCACGGGTTTGACCCGCGCAGGCTCTAGTTGCGGCTCGGCTTCGGCCTGCTGCGGGCCCGGCGGGAGCTCCGTGGGTTTGATCGCGGGCGCGACCGGCAGGGGCGCGAGCTCGATGGTGATGACCGGCGCATTCGCCACCGCATCGGCGTCCGCGTTCCAATGGGCCAGCAGCGCCGCGGCGCCGGCGGCGTGCACGCCCAGCACCAGCGTAAAGCAGGCGGCCCAGCGGGCAATCGTGCCGGTACGCGCGTTCATTGCGTTGGCCCGCCATCGAGCGCGACCAGCGCCACGTGCAGGTAGCCGGCGCCGCGCAATTCGTCCATTAGCGCCATCAACTCGCCGTACGGTACGGTCTTGTCGGCGCGCAGGAACACGCGCTGTTCCTTGTCGCCGCCGCTTGCCCGGTCGAGCGCCGCGGCCAGCGTGTGATGGGCAACGGCGTCATTGTCGAGCGTGACGCTCAAATCCGCTTTCAAAGCCAGCGTCAGCGGCTTGTCCGGGCGCGACTGTTGCTCGGCATTCGCGGCAGGCAGGTTGACCGCAATGTCGACTGTCGCCAGCGGCGCCGCAATCATGAAAATGATCAGCAGCACCAGCATCACGTCGATGAACGGCGTGACGTTGATCTCGTGCAATTCGCCGAGAGTGTCGTCGCCGTGGTCGAGACGGATGCTCATGATCTACTCGGCGGCCGCAGCGGCGCGGCGGATATTGATGGGATCGAAGGCGCCGCGGTCGAGATCGCGGCTGACCAGGCGCAAGATTTCGGCCGCGGCGTCGGCATGCAGCGCGCGATAGCCGGCGATCCAGCGCGAAAACATGTTGTACATCACCACCGCAGGGATGGCGGCCACCAGCCCCAGCGCGGTTGCCAGCAGCGCCTCGGCGATGCCAGGCGCCACCACCGCGAGATTGGTGGTGTGCTGCCGGGAGATGCCGATGAAGCTGTTCATGATCCCCCATACCGTGCCGAACAGGCCGACGAAGGGCGCGGTCGCGCCGACGGTCGCCAGCAGGCCGGTGCCGCGGATCATCTGCCGCCCGGCCGCCGCTTCCAGCCGTTCTAGCCGCGAGGCGATGCGTTCCTTGACGCCCGCCGGCTCGATGGCGCCGGCGGAGAGCCGCAATTCGGTTTCCGTAGCGCGCAGCAGCGCGGCCGCGCCGCTGTCGCCGGCAGGCAATTCGGCAATGGCGTCGGCCAGCGAGCGTGCGTCAGCGAGCGCCTCGATCGCCCGGCGCAGGCGCCGCCGCGCGACCAGCAATTCGATCGCCTTGGCGAGCCAGATCGTCCAGGTCAGCACCGAGGCAAAGGCAAGGCCAACCATCACCGCCTTCACCACGATGTCGGCGGACATGAACATGCCCCAGGGCGACAAATCCCGCGGCAGCGTCAGGGCGATGCCGACCTCCGGCGCCGGCACTTGCGCGAGCGCCGGCACGCTCAAGCCTACGGAGAGCGCCGCGGCCAAAAGCCTCCCGCCCTGCGACATGCGCCCGCTCATCCCGAGTTCCCGTTCGTTGGCCCGCTCCCCGCGCGGCATTATAGCGGGTCCAATAAAAACCGCCCCGCCGGCGTTCCGGCGAGGCGGCCAGCCCACCCCTGACAATCCCGCGGCTCAGTCGCGATAGGAAACCTGCTGTGCGTAACCGCAATTGCAATTCGCCCCGCGGACACTGTGGTACTCGGTCACGTGGCGCACATAGCCGCCCACATAGCGGTTCACGACCTCGTAGCGGGGCTCTTCGCGGAACGTGGCGATGGTATTGACCCTGTGCACCACCACGTCCTTGACGACAGTATTGGTGCGATGCACGACGACCTCACGGTGGATCACCGGCTGCACGTGCACGACCACGCGATTTTCCTGGATGACCCGCGTATTGCCGCGTACCACCCGCGTCCGGTCGACGACCCGCTGGTGAGTGACCACGCGGGGCGGCAACGGCACATAGCGGTGGGTCGTGTATTGCGAATCGGGGCGCCGGCAATTGCAGTCGGCATCCCAGTGATAGCCGCCGGCGAAGACCGGTTCCGGCGCGATGCCGGCAAGGCCGAAGACGAGCAAGGCACCGCAGACCGCTTTGTACAGACATCGCATGGGTTAACGCCTCAGTAATCGTATAAGTGGTGCCACTATCAGCATTTTTTCGACTTTCGGCCGGGTTGTAAAGGTCCGACCGGGTCTGCCGCGCGGACGCCGGCGACAAGGGCAGCAAAAGCGGCCGCGGAGGAGAGTTTTCGGAAGCCGGGAAAGCGGAAAAGGCACAGGCAGGCGGCCTTTGGCGACCGCCTCGACCGCAATGCCGCAACCTCATTAGAGTGTCGGCCCAACGATAAACCGGAACAAGGAAACGTCAGTGTTCAGGAAACTTTCCGAAGCCCGCGCCGAACTTGCCCTCGCCAACAGGATTGCCGCCAACGAAGGCGTGCTCGACACGCTCGGTCATGTCAGCATGCGCCATCCCGATAATCCGCAGCGCTATTTCCTGTCGCGCTCGAGCGCGCCCGACATGGTGACGGCCGAAGGTTTGATCGAATACGACCTGGATTCGCAGCCCGCGCGCGACCCCGGCGTCGCGCAATATTCCGAGCGCGTGATCCATGGCGAGATTTACAAGGCGCGGCCGGACGTAATGTCGGTCTGTCATCACCATTCTCCGTCGTTCCTGCCGCTGATTGCGACGCGGACCGACTATGTGCCGATCACGCATATGGGCGCGGTCGGCGGCATCAAGCCGCCCTGGTGGGATCAGCACGACGAGTTCGGCGATACCAATATGCTGGTGGCCAGACCGGAGGAGGGCGCTTCCCTCGCGCGTGCTCTCGGCAGTCATTGGCTGGTGCTCATGAACCGGCACGGTGTGACCGTCGCCGGGGTGAGCGTGCGCGACTGCGTGTACAGGGCGATACAGACCTGTCGCAACGCCGAACAACAGGTGCGCGCCATGTCGATCGGCACCGTCAACATCCTTTCGCAAGGCGAAATGCAGCTTGCAGCCGAGATCCCGAAAAGGACGACGGCGCTGACCCGTTCCTGGGACTATTGGGCCTTGCGCGTCGCCAAAGCCGGTGCCTCGCCGAAAATGCAAAGAGCGGGTTCGGCCAAAACTGCGGCAAAGCCGCGCCGTCGCGGCGGCGTCCGCCGCCGCTGACACACCGGGCTTTTCAGTGGGCGGCTCACGGTGTTGAATGCCGTCGACGCCCAAACGATAAAAAAAGTACCAGGGAGGAACAGGATGAAGACCATCAGGACACTCGTCGGTGCGCTCGCGCTGGTCGCGCCGCTCGCACTCGCGGCGGGCCCCGCGTCCGCCGAGGACACGCTCAAGCTTGTGATCGGCCAGATCAATAATTGGGAAAACCAGGCGCCGACGCTCGGCCAGGACGCCGGCATCTTCAAGAAATACGGCCTGGTGCTGGAAAACACCGGCACGCAAGGCGCCGGCGAAACCCTGCAAGCGGTGATCTCGGGCTCCGCCGATATCGGCGCCGGGGTCGGCGCCGCCGGCACGTTCCGCGCCTTCGCCAAGGGCGCGCCGGTGCGCATCCTGGCGCCGATGTTCACCGGCACCGGCGATCTCTACTGGTACGTGAAATCCGATTCCAAGATCAAA
>DATJYA010000101.1:0-7382 GCA_035499835.1 Pseudolabrys sp. | reverse complement strand
ATGTGGGCGCGAGCCTCGGCCGGCGCCTCGATATCCATATGCAGACCGGTGTCCGCGATGGTCTCCACGGCGACCGGCACGCTCCAGGCGGCTTCGCTCTTGCTCATCCGATTCATGCCCTAGCCGACCAAGACGCCCGCTGGATCGGGAAAGCGCAGCTTCCCGCGGCCGAGCGCAGTGGCGCCCTGCACCGCCAGATCATGGTGCGCTTGCCGCATATAAGCGGCAAGACGGTGCGGCGCAGCCTCTTGCGGCAACGGGGCTCCGTAGACGTTGCGGGCGACCACGTCGGCCAATTCTTGCGGCTTATAGGGCGTCAGGGCCGCCAGATAAGCCCGGGAACGGCCATAGAAGGCATCGCCGATGCGCCGCATCTCTTTCGGCACCGAAAGGTCGCCGACGCCCATTTCCCGCAAATTATCGTCCATGTCGCGGCAAAAATGATCGAAAAGCCCTTGGCCGAGCTCGCGCAATTCCTGTTCAGCGGCGAGACGATCCAGCACAAGCGTTAAATGCAGGATAATCAGGTCAAAACGGCCGTTAACCGTGTCGGCAACCCCGTAATCCTGATAAAAGCAGGGCAATCGCGCCTGCGCCACGATCATGCCATAGAGGGTGGAAATGGTGCCGGACCGCGCGCTGCGGCGAAAAAGGTGCGAAATCATCGTGTTGGTTCTAGGCTGACCGCCGAATTGGCCGGTTACGTCAATGCCTGCGCCGATGCAAGACAAATGAAGTTGCCGGGATTGGGGTCCAAAACTCACGCCTATCGCAAGCCTGCCGGTTGGCGCCTCGCCACGCTGGCGCTCGGCTGCGCCTTGGCGCTCGCCGGCTGCAGCAGTTTCACCGAAACCTTGCAGCGCGGCTACGTCCTGCAAGAGGGCGCGCTGGAGCAGATTCCGCTCGGAGCCAGCCAAGAACAGGTCCTCATCGTGCTCGGCACGCCCTCGACCGTGGCCACCGTCAATGGCGAGGCATTCTATTACATTTCGCAGCGCACCGTGCGCGCCGCGGCCTTCCTGCCGCACGAGGTCGTCGACCAGCGCGTAATCGCGGTCTATTTCGACAAGGACCGCCGCGTCGAGCGGCTCGCCAATTACACGCTGAAGGACGGCAAGATATTCGACACCGTCTCGCAAACGACGCCGACCGGCGGCCGAGAATACAGCTATCTCAGCGCGATCTTCAAGAACATCGTGCCGAAGTTCTAGCGCGATCGGATGGCAACGCGGAAAGGGCCCGCACGGCGCGGGCCCTTTCGTTCTGCGCGCGAGCAAGCGCTAGTGAGCCAATGCGGCGAGAAGCAGCAGCGCGACGATATTGGTGATCTTGATCATCGGGTTCACCGCTGGCCCCGCCGTGTCCTTGTAAGGATCGCCGACCGTGTCGCCGGTCACCGCCGCCTTGTGGGCGTCGGAACCTTTGCCGCCGTAGTTGCCGTCCTCGATGTATTTCTTGGCATTGTCCCAGGCGCCGCCGCCCGAGGTCATCGAGATGGCGACGAACAGCCCGGTGACGATAACGCCGAGCAACATGGCGCCGACGGCGGAGAACGCCGCCGACTTGCCCGGCGCGCCGCCGCCGGCGATCAGGTAGACCGCGAAATAGACGACGATCGGCGACAACACCGGCAACAGCGACGGCACGATCATTTCCTTGATCGCCGCCTTGGTGAGCATGTCGACGGCACGGCCGTAATCCGGCTTGCTGGTGCCCTTCATGATGCCGGGGTTCTCGCGGAATTGCCGCCGCACTTCCTCGACGATGGCGCCGGCAGCGCGGCCGACGGCGGTCATGCCCATGGAGCCGAAGAGATAGGGCAACATGCCGCCGAACAGCAGCCCGACCACGACATACGGGTTAGTGAGCGAGAAATCGAGCTTGATCCCGGTGAAGTAAGGATGCGCAGCGACGTCCTTGGAGAAGAAGAGGAGGTCCTGGTTATAGGCCGCGAACAGCACCAGCGCGCCAAGGCCGGCCGAACCGATGGCGTAGCCCTTGGTAATCGCCTTGGTGGTGTTGCCGACGGCGTCGAGCGCATCGGTGGCCTTGCGCACCTCCTTGGGCAGACCGGCCATCTCGGCAATGCCGCCGGCATTGTCGGTGACCGGGCCAAAGGCGTCGAGCGCGACCACCATGCCGGCAAGCGCCAGCATCGCCGTTACCGCAATGGCGATGCCGAACAGGCCGGCCTGCCCGTAAGCCACCAGAATGCCGGCGATGATCACGATCGCCGGCAACGCGGTTGCCTCCATCGAGATCGCCAGGCCCTGGATGATGTTGGTGCCGTGGCCGGTCACCGACGAGGCCGCAATCGACTTCACCGGCCGGAAATTGGTGCCGGTGTAGTATTCGGTGATCCAGATGATGAGGCCGGTCACCACCAGGCCGACAACCGCGCAGATGTAGAGCGAGGTGCCGGTGAAGGTCGCGCCCTCGATCGCTCCGAAACCGATCAGCTCTTGCGTCACGTACCAGATGGCGCCAAGCGAGAGCACCGCCGAGGCGATGAATCCCTTGTACAGCGCGCCCATGATCGATTGGTTGGCGCCAAGGCGGACGAAGAACGTGCCGATGATCGAGGTGATGATGCAGGCGCCGCCGATGGCGAGCGGATAGGTCATCATTTTGGCGAGCACCGCGGTGTTGGCGAAGTAGATCGAGGCCAGCACCATGGTGGCGACAATGGTCACCGCGTAGGTCTCGAACAGGTCGGCAGCCATGCCGGCGCAATCGCCGACATTGTCGCCGACGTTGTCGGCGATGGTCGCCGGGTTGCGCGGATCGTCTTCCGGAATGCCGGCTTCGACCTTGCCGACGAGGTCGCCGCCGACGTCGGCGCCCTTGGTGAAGATGCCGCCGCCGAGACGGGCAAAGATCGAAATCAACGAGGCGCCGAAGCCGAGCGCGACGATGGCATCGATCACGATGCGGTCGTTCGGCGCGTGGTGCAGCGTGCCGGTGAGGAAACCGAAATAGAGCGTGACGCCGAGCAGCGCGAGGCCGGCGACCAGCATGCCGGTGATGGCGCCCGCCTTGAAGGCGAGTTCGAGGCCGCCGGCGAGCGTCTTGGTCGCGGCTTGCGCGACGCGCACGTTGGCGCGCACCGACACGTTCATGCCGATGAAGCCGGTCGCCCCCGACAGCACGGCGCCGACGGCAAAGCCCGCCGCCACCAGCCACCCGAGCGTGAAGCCGAGAATGAGAAAGATCACGACGCCGACCATGCCGATGGTGGTGTATTGGCGCTTGAGATAGGCCTGCGCGCCCTCGCGCACGGCCGCGGAAATTTCCTGCATCCTCGCCGTGCCGGGATCCGCGCGCAGCACCGAACCGGTCGCCCAGATGCCATAGAGGATCGCGAGCACGCCGCAGCCGACGATCGCCCATAAAGTCGTCATGGTGAATTCATCCCCGATGATAGTGGCGCACGACTGGAGAAACGCTCCCGCCGGCGCCAGGAGCGTCGAGGATGGCCGCTTGTTAAGGGCGCTTCACCCCGACCGGAAAAGCGTGCCGGATATAGCCAAAAAGGTGCGCCGGATGCAATGCTCGAAAACAGCAGGATTTACAGGGCATTTCTGCCGGGCCCGCGGACTCAGGCCAGGCTCCTGCGCTCGCGCAGCGTCAGCCAAACGAGCATGGCGGCGGCAATGATGACGGCGGGGAATACCACCTCGTTGACCGCCGACCAGCCCAGATTTTCCAGCAACTGGCCGGACGAGAACGAACTCACAGCCATGCTGCCGAAAATGAGGAAATCATTGAACGACTGCACTTTGGTGCGTTCTTCGGGCCGGTGGCAGTAGGTGACCATGGTGGTGGCGCCGATGAAGGCAAAGTTCCAGCCGAGGCCGAGCAGCACCAGCGCGGTCCAGAAATGCGCGACCGTCGTGCCCGACAGCCCAACCACCGCGGTCGAACCGATCAGCGCCAGCCCGAGCGCGGTGACGCGCCCGACGCCCACGCGGCTGATCAGCGTGCCGGTCACGAAACTCGGCGCGTACATCGCCAGCACGTGCCATTGTATGCCGAGCGTAGCGTCGGTGACCGAGTGACCGCAGCCGACCATGGCGAGCGGCGCCGAGGTCATCATCATGTTCATCGCTGCGTAGCTGACAATGCCGCACGTCGCCGCGACAATGAACCGCGGCTGCAAGACGATCTCGCCGAGCGGCCGCGCGTTGACGATCACCTTCGCCGCCAGCGGCGGCATTTTCACGAATTGCAGCACAACCGCCGCGGCGAGCGCGCAGGCCGACTGCCCAAGATAGCTTGCGGCGAAAATATGCGGCGCCAGCAGGTCCTTGGTGAATATGACGAGCTGCGGCCCGATCACGGCGGCAAATACGCCGCCCGCCAGCACCCAGGACACGACCTTCGCGCGGTAGGCTTCGCTCGCCGTGTCGGCGGCGGCAAAGCGATAGGACATGTGGGCCGCAGCATAAAGCCCGCCGCAGAAAGTGCCGGCAATCAACAGCCAGAAATGGCCCTGCATCGCCGCCACGTAGGAGATCAAACCCGACAGCACACCGAAAGCGGAGCCGCATTGCAACGCAAAGCGCCGTCCGTAGCGGCGCGCCAGCGCTCCGACCGGCAGCGAGCCAAACCACATACCGAACACCATGCCGGTGATCGGCAGCGTGGCGAGACCTTTGTCGGGCGCCAGCATGGCGCCAAGAATGCTGGCGCTGGCGACGATGACCGTGTTGTTGCCGCCGGCGAGCGCCTGCGCCACCGCAAGCACGATGGCGTTGCGGCGCGCGAGTCGGTCGTCGAAGGCGACACGATGCTGGATAGGTTCGGCCAACGCCGACATGTTTTTAGCCCCCGGACGCCAACTGTTTTACCGGCGCTGGCGTCAAACTACTACTGCGGCGCATGCAGGTCAGGATTGATCATTTCGGTCAAAGCGCCAGGCGCCCGGGTGGCGCACGGTCGCCAACGGCGCCTCCTCCAGCGAGCGGGCGCCGATCTGGCCGAGCGACGAGCGCAACTCGTCGATGTAAAGGTCGATCAGGTGCGCGGGCCCGTCTTCGCCCAGGGCGCCGACCGCCCACAGGAAGCTCTTGCCGGCAAAGGCCGCCTTGGCGCCGAGCACCAGGGCGCGCATCACGTCCTGGCCGCTGCGGACGCCGCTGTCGAGCACGACGGTCGCTTTCTTGCCCACCGCAGAAACGATCGCCGGCAGCACGTCGATCGGCGGCGCCAGCGCCTCGATCTGCCGCCCGCCATGGTTCGACACCCAAATGCCTTCGATGCCGAGCGACACCGCCTTTTCGGCGTCGACGGGATGCAGGATGCCCTTCACCAGCATCGGCCCTTTCCATTTGTCGCGGTAACGAGCGACTTCTTCCCAGGAAAACACGCCCCCCATATTGGCGCGGGCAAAGCGGATGACCTCGTTGGTGCTGGTGTTGGCTCCTGCATATTGGCGGATGGTGGTAAAGCGCGGATAACCGTGGCGCAGCAGCGCCATGAGCCATTTCGGACGCACCAGCATTTCATAGATCATGCGCGCGTTCGGGTGGAATTCGCGCCCGAGCCCGGCATAGGTCTCGCGCGAGCGCGTGGTGCGCACCGGCACGTCGATGGTCAGCGCCATCACCTTCACGCCTGCAGCCGTGGCGCGCTTGATCAGATCGAAGCCGATGGCGTGGTCGTTCTTGTAGAAGCGGTAGAGCTGCAGCCAGAATACGTCGGGCGCGACCTTGGCGACTTCCTCGATGGTGGCGCCGCCGACGACCCCGAGCGTGTAGGGAATGCGCGCGCGTTGCGCGGCCTTGGCCATGATCAGATCGGCGCCCGGCCAGACCAGCGACGGCCCACCCATCGGCGCAATGCCGATCGGCGCGGCATAGCGCGAACCGAACAATTCGGTATCGATGTCCGGCACCGTGGTGATGCCGCCGTAGCGCGCGGCAATCTTGATGGCGTCGAAGGCCGCCCAATTGTGTTCGATGCCGACATCGGCGCCCGCGCCGGTATCGCCATATTCAAATGAAAACAGCGGAACGTTGCGCTTGGCGCGGGCGCGCAGGTAGGCCGAGGTGGGAAACAGCTTGTAGAGGCGATCGAAGTTCGGGCTGATCCCGTGGGGCAAGTGCTTGAGCGGGTCTTTTTTTATTGTCGTGTCCTGCATGGCGTATTCCTCGACTGGCGTTTCTTATCATATGCGGCGTCCCGCATTATCAGAAATGGCTGAATGAAGCCTGTTTGAAGGCCAGCGACTTGCCATCGCCGCCGAGGAAGGACGTTCCAGCGCCGCGGCTGATTTCGCCGATGTCGGTCACCGTTACAGCCGCGGCTTTCGCTGCGCTGCGGAATGCCTCGACCTGGCCGGGCGGCACGGTGCAGACGACTTCGTAGTCGTCGCCGCCGCTGAGCGCGGTTTCGATGAGGCCCGGCTCCGCCGCCAGTACCGCCCGGGCGGCGTCGGACAGCGGCACCTGCGCCGCCTCGACGCGGGCGGCAACGCCGGACACGCGAGCGAGCTTGGCCAGATCGCCGGCGAGCCCATCCGACACGTCCATTGCTGCCGAGGCATGCAGCCGAACCGCCTCGGCAAGGGCGTTGCGCGGCTGCGGCAGCAGATAGCGCTCAGCGAGATGGTCGCGCTGGGCGGCGCTCAGACGCCAATCGGCGCCGCGGCGCAGCGCCAGCCCGAACGCTGCGTCGCCAATGGTGCCGCTGACGAAAATGCGGTCGCCAGGCCTGGCGCCGGCGCGGCGCACCATGCGGCCGTCGGGCACGCTGCCGAACATGGCAATGCTGACCGTGATCGGCCCCGGCGTGCGGTCGGTGTCGCCGCCGAACAGCGGACAGCCGAACAATTCGGCATCGGCGCGCAGGCCCCGCGCGAATGCGGTGAGCCAGTCCTCACCCGTGTCTTTGGGCAGCGCCAGCGACAAAAGAAAACCGAGCGGTTTGGCGCCCTTGGCTGCCAGATCCGACAGGTTCACGCGCAGCGCCTTGCGCGCCACCAGATCGGCGGCATCGTCGGCGAAGAAATGCACGCCGCCGATGATGGCGTCGGTCTTGAGCACCAGATCGCAGCCCTGCGGCGGGGTGACGAAGGCGGCATCGTCGGACAGGCCGAGCGCGCCGGGATCGGTAGCAAGCGGCGCGAAGAAGCGCGCGATCAGGCGATCCTCGGCCGACATGGTGTCGTCTGGCAATGTTTTATCAGACTTGCCCACGGCGCTCACCCCGCGGCGCGGCCGAACTCGTCCGCGCGCAACTGCCGCGCCAGCTGGTCGAGCACGGCGTTGACCATGCCGGTCTCGTCGCGCTCGACAAAGGCGGCGGCGACGTCGGCATATTCGGAGACGACGACGCGGGCCGGCACGTCGCGGCGGTGGTCGAGTTCGTAGGCGCCGGCG
>DATJYA010000100.1:0-8482 GCA_035499835.1 Pseudolabrys sp. | reverse complement strand
GCAGGGCAGCATCGAGCTGCGCGCGCTGATGAGCGCCAATTCGGCGGGGCAGGCCTTCGACCTGCGCTGCGAGGTGCGCGAGAAGATCATCGAGTTCCTGCAAAACGAATATCCGACCGCGCTGCCGGTGCAGCGCTCGATTACGGAAATCGCATCGGCGGGCGCCGGCAAGCTTGAGGCGCCGCGCGAGGAGCCGAAGGCGAAGCCGCCGAAAAGCGCGAGCCGCTAGCCTTCCATGCCGCCGCGGGCGAGGAACTGCTCGAGCCAGTGGATGTGGTAGTTGCCGTCGATGATGTCCTTCTCGCGCACCAGCGCGCGAAACAGGGGCAGCGTCGTCTCGATGCCGTCGATCACCACCTCGTCGAGCGCGCGCGAAAGCCGCATCAGGCATTCTTGCCGCGTCTTGCCGTGCACGATCAGCTTGCCGACGAGGGAATCGTAATAGGGCGGGATGGTGTAGCCCTGGTAGATGGCGGAATCGATGCGCACGCCAAGGCCGCCCGGCGGATAATAGTGCTGGATTTTTCCCGGCGAGGGATGAAACGACACCGGGTTCTCGGCATTGATGCGGCACTCGATGGCGTGGCCGCGGAATTCGACGTCGCTCTGTTTCAGCGTCAGCGCGTTGCCGGCGGCGGCGCGGATCTGCTCGAAGATCAAGTCGATGTCGGTGATCATCTCGGTCACCGGATGCTCGACCTGGATGCGGGTGTTCATCTCGATGAAATAGAACTCGCCGTTCTCATAGAGGAATTCGACGGTGCCGACGCCGAGATAGGCGATGTCGCGCATCGCTTTCGCCACGGTCTCGCCGATCTTGTTGCGCGCGGCCGTGTTGAGCGCGGGCGAGGGGCTTTCCTCCAGCACCTTCTGGTGGCGGCGCTGCAGCGAGCAGTCGCGTTCGCCGAGATGGATGGCGTTGCCCTTGCCGTCGCCGAGCACCTGAATTTCGATGTGACGCGGGGTCTCCAGATATTTCTCGATATAGACGGCGTCGTCGCCGAAGGCGGCCTTGGCTTCGGCGCGCGCGGTCGACAGCGCGGTGGCGAGATCGGCAGCGCCGCGCGCCACCTTCATGCCGCGGCCGCCGCCGCCGGCCGCCGCCTTGATCAACACCGGGAAGCCGATGCCGGCCGCGATCTTGGCCGCCTCCGCGTCATCGGTGACGCCGCCGTCGGAGCCCGGCACCACGGGGATGCCGAGCTTCTTCACCGTGCGCTTGGCCTCGATCTTGTCGCCCATCAGGCGGATGTGCTCGGCCTTGGGGCCGATGAACTGCACCCCGTGCTCGGCGAGGATTTCGGCAAAGCGCGCGTTTTCGGAGAGAAAGCCGTAGCCCGGATGCACGGCGTCGGCGCCGGTGATCTCGCAGGCGGAGAGAATGGCGGGGATGTTGAGGTAAGAATCCTTGGCCGCCGGCGGTCCGATGCAGACGCTCTCGTCGGCAAAGCGCACGTGCATGGCTTCGGCATCGGCCGTCGAATGCACCGCGACGGTGGGGATGCCGAGTTCCTTGCAGGCGCGCAGGATGCGCAGGGCGATCTCGCCGCGGTTGGCGATGAGGATTTTATCGAACATTCGTTTCGCCTACAAAGAGGCGAGTAGTGAGTAGCGAATAGCGAATAGCGGAAGAGCGCGCCCGTTCACTATTCGCTACTCACTATTCGCTATTCGCTATTCGCTCTCACTCAATGATCACCAGCGGCTCGCCGAACTCCACCGGCTGTCCGTCCTCGAACAGGATCTGCATTACGGTGCCGGAGCGCGTCGCCGGGATCTGGTTCATGGTCTTCATCGCCTCGATGATCAACAGCGTGTCGCCGCTTTTCACCTGCGAGCCGATGTCGATGAATGGCTTGGCGCCGGGCTCGGGCGCGGCATAGGCGGTGCCGACCATGGGCGAGATGACGACGCCTGGATGCTTGGATGGGTCGAACGGCGCGTTGTCCGGTTCCACGGGAGCCGCCGCAGCGGCCGTGGCGCGCGGTGCCGGCGCGGCGGGCGCCGTCGCGCCGCGGGCGACGCGCACGCGCTGGCCGTCCTGCTCGATCTCGATTTCGGTGAGGCCGGTCTCCTCGAGCAGCCTGGTGAGTTCGAGGATCAGTTCGCGATCGACAACGGGGGCTTTCGCAACTTTAGCCACAAAACAATCTCCGTCAGCTTTTTGCTTTGGCGCCGATCAGCGCCGCGAGCCCGCTGATCGCCAGCGCATAGCCTTCGATGCCGAAACCGCAGATCACCGCTTTTGCCGCCTTCGACACGTAGGAATGCTGCCGGAAGCTCTCGCGCTGATGGATATTGGTGATGTGGATCTCGATCACCGGCACCTGCAGGATGAGCAGCGCGTCGAGAATGGCAATCGAGGTGGTGGTGTAGCCGGCCGGGTTGAGGATCAGGCCGGCGGCCTTTTTGGCGTGCGCATCCTGGATCCAGGTGACCAGTTCGCCTTCGATGTTGGACTGGCGGAAGACGATGTCCATGCCGAAGCGGTCGGCGGTCGCGCGGCAGAGTTTCTCCACGTCGGCGAGCGTTGCCCGGCCGTATTTTTCCGGCTCGCGCGTGCCCAAAAGATTGAGATTGGGTCCGTTGAGGACGTAGAGGGTCTGCGCCATGAGTGCTTTTCGGGTCCGGTAGCGTCCGCGTCGCGGCTTTAAGATGCGTCCCGCGCTTTATAGGTGGCCCACGCGGCGAGGGGAAGCCCGCCCCATCCGCCTTAAGGTATTGTTGGGCATACGCAATCAGGCCGCGGCGCCATGCCCCGCGGCCTTCTGTGCATAGCGGCGGCGGTCTCGTCTCGGTCAGCAGGTCGTCTTGCCGCAGCGCGCCGTGTTGATCTTCTCTTCCAGGCCCTGCAACCCAATGGCGCCGACGACCACATTGTCGCCGATCACGTAGCTCGGCGTGCCGTTGAGGCCGAGGGCTTCGGCGATCTTGAAGTTTTCCTCCATCGTCGCCTTTACTTCCGCGCTGTCCATGTCCTTCTCGATGCGGGTCATGTCCATGCCGACGCTCTTGGCGACGGCGAGTGCGCGCGCCTTGTCGGCGGCGCCGCGGCCGCCGAGCAGTTCCTTGTGGAACTCAAGATATTTCTGCCCGGTCTTGTCCTGCATGCGCACGGCCACCGCGACGCGCGCCGCTTCGACTGAACCGGGGCCGAGCACGGGGAATTCCTTGAGCACGACTTTCAGCTTGGGGTCGTCCTTGAGCAGCGTGAGCATGTCGCTCATGGCGTGCTTGCAGTAGCCGCAATTGTAATCGAAGAACTCGACGAAGGTGACATTGCCGTTCGGATTGCCGAGCACGACCTGGCGCGGCGAGGAGAACAGCGCCTTCGAATATTGCTGGATCGCAGCCTTGTGCTTGGCTTCCTCGGCGGCGGTCTGCCGCTTGTCGAGCTCGGCCATCGCCTCCTGCAGCACCTCGGGATGGCTGACGAGGTACTCGCGGACGATGCGCTCGATCTCGCTGCGTTGCGGCGTCGAGAACTCGTCGGCTCTCGCCGCCAGCGGCAGCGACACGGTCAGCAACGCGGCAAAGGCGGCTACGGCGAGGCGCGGGGTCATGGGCATTGTCATGGGTCCTGTGTTCAATTGTTCTTCGCACTCGGCATCTTGACGTTGACGATGTCGTCGGCCTGCACCCAGGCGGGCGAGCCGACGGCGAGACGGGTTTTGGCGCGCGCGGCAAGCTGCTTGGCCGTGGCCATGTCGCCGCGATTGAAGGCGGCCTGCGCGGCCGCGAGGTCGGCATTGGCGACATCGCCCTTGCGGCCATAGGCCATGGCGAGTTCGGCATAGGCGTCGGGCGCTTCCGGCTCGCGGGAAATTGCCGAGCGCAGCAAGCCGACCGCTTCTTCCGCGTTCTTGGCGTTGTTGGTGGCGATCAGCGCCTGCCCAAGCATGATCTGGATCAGCGCCGGATGCGAAGCAAGCTGGGCCGCGCGGCGCAGCGGCGGAACCGCCTCGGCGGGATGCCCGCCTTCGAGCAGGGCCTGGCCTTTGAGCTCCTGGAAGAAAGGATTATTCGGCTCGGCCTCGATCAGACCGTCGATCTGCGGGATCGCCTGACGCAGGTCGCCGAAGCGATAGGTCGAAATCGCGCGCGCGTAGCGCGCCGGCAGGCTGTGGTCGCTGGGCGGATAGCGGCGCGCAACCGTGCCGGGCGCTTCGAGGAAGCCGGACAATTTCGCCCGCATCAGGTCGTGGCGCAGTTGCAGCTCCGGCGGGTCCTTGACGTCATAATAAGGACTCGACTTGACCAGGACTTCGAGCGCGGCGACGCGGTCGGGCGGCAGCGGATGCGTCTGCAGGTAGGGATCGGCTCTGCTCAGGCTGAACAGCATTTCGTTGCTCAGCCGCTTGAACAATTCCAGCATGCCGCGGCCCGACTGATGCGTGAGCGTGAGAAACTTGACGCCGGCGTGGTCGGCCTGGTCCTCCTGCGTGCGCACATAGGCGAGCAGCGAACGCTGGATGCTCTGCTGCGGCGCCAGGATCGGACCGGCGCCGAGGTCGGCATTTCCGGAGCGTCCGGCGGCGACCATGGCGCCGACGCCGGCGAGCAGCGCGATGATCGATTGCGTCTGCGCCTCGGCGAGCTTTTCGCGCAGGCGCAGCAGATGCCCGCCGGCGAGGTGGCCGGTTTCGTGGGCGAAGATGCCGATGACCTCGTTCGGGGTCTTGGCTTCGAACAGCGCGCCGGCGTTGACGAAGATGTGGCGGCCATCCATGACGAAGGCGTTGAAGCTGCGGTCGTTGAGCACGACCACGCGCACGTTCTGCTGGGCAAGACCGGCGGCGCGCAGGATCGGCGTCGCATAATCGCGGAGCAACTGTTCGATTTCGGTATCGCGGATGAGCGGCAGGCCGCGTGACGGTTGCTCCTGCGCTCGCGCGCGCTCGAGCGCCGGGCCGCCGCCGGCCGCGGCAATCGCCACGGCGGCGAGCATGGCAAGACCGCGCATCGCCGGCCGCAGGCGCCGCGCTTTTATAGCTGTGCCGGTCTCGGTCATGCCATTATGCGCCAATCGGGCGGAACCTAGGGGCGCGCCCGGAAAGGGTCAACGTGGGCTGCTATCACATGTGGTTTAAGGCAAGCCTCACGCCAAACAAGCCCATGGAATACGGCAACAGCGGGGCGGGGCGTTAGCGCATGTTGGAGAATGCCAAACGGCTGCTGAATCCGTCAAAACGCAGCGAAGTTCCGCCCTTCATCGTCATGGACGTGATGGCGGCGGCGGCGCGAATCGAGGCGCAGGGCCGCCGCGTCGTGCATATGGAGGTGGGGCAGCCGGCGGCGCCAGCGCCGGTCACGGCGATCGCCGCAGCGCAGGCGGCGCTTGCCGGCGGCCGCATCGGCTACACCGAGACTTTGGGCATTGCGCCTTTGCGCGCGCGCATCGCCCGCCACTACGCCGAGACCTACGATCTCGCGCTCGATCCGGGGCGCGTCGTTGTCACCACCGGCTCGTCCGGCGGTTTCGTGCTCGCCTTTCTGGCGCTGTTCGAGCCGGGCGACCGCGTGGCGCTCGCCAATCCCGGCTATCCGCCGTACCGGCATATCCTCAGCGCGCTCGGCTGCGAGCCGGTGCTGATCGAAACCTCCGCCGAGACGCGCTGGGCGCTGTCGACGAAAGCGCTGATCGCCGCGCACCGCAACAGGCCGCTCGCCGGCGTGGTGGTCGCAAGCCCGGCCAATCCCACCGGCACGATGATGGAGGCGGATGCGCTGGCGCGGCTGATTGCGGTTGCCGAGGCGGAAGGCATCCGCGTGATCTCTGACGAAATCTATCACGGGCTCGACTACGCCTTTGCCGCGGAGACCGCGGCAAATTTCTCCGACCGTGTGCTCATCATCAATTCCTTCTCCAAGTATTTCTGCATGACCGGCTGGCGCGTCGGCTGGATGGTGGTGCCGGACGGCGTCGTGCGCGCGGTCGAGCGCCTGCAAGGCAATCTCGCGATTTCGGTGCCGCTCTTGTCGCAGGTCGCGGCGCTTGCTGCCTTCGACGGCAAGGCGGAGATGGAAGCGGTCAAGCACGGCTACGAGGAGAACCGCCGCATTCTGGTTGAGGGATTGCCGCGCGCCGGCCTCGACAAGTTTCTGCCCGTCGACGGCGCTTTCTATCTTTATGCGGATATTTCCCGCTTCTCCTCCGACAGCCTCGACTTTGCCAAGCGCATGCTGGAGGAGGCGGGCGTTGCGGCCACGCCCGGCATCGATTTCGATCCGGTCAACGGCCACAACTTCCTGCGCTTCTGCTACGCCGGCTCGGCGGCGCAGATGCATGAGGCGGTCGAGCGCATCGGCGGCTGGCTCAAGCGGTGACGCAATCGCCGCACCGCGTGTTCCTGCCGGCGGTGGAAGCGCCGCGGCTCGTCGGCGCGCTGCTCGCCTTCGCCGCCGGCGTCGTCGACGCCTGCACCTTCTTCGCGCTGTTCGGCCTGTTCGTCGCGCAGGTCACCGGCAGCTTCGTGCTCGCCGGCGCCCAGGTCGTGAGCG
The DNA here is from genome assembly GCA_035499835.1 of Pseudolabrys sp. Classification (GTDB taxonomy): domain Bacteria; phylum Pseudomonadota; class Alphaproteobacteria; order Rhizobiales; family Xanthobacteraceae; genus Pseudolabrys. The sequence goes on along the minus strand of DATJYA010000100.1, from coordinate 1,981 downwards.
CCGATGCGGTCAACCTGATCCGCACGCTGGCGATCCCGGTATTCTTCCTCGCCGGCTTTGCCACCGTCTTTCTGGTCGCGGCCGCCGGCCAAAGCAGCAAGGCGCTGACCTGGGCGCTCGCCGTTGAGCTCGCGCTGGTGGCCGGCTTCGCCCTGGCCGGCCTCATCGGCGCGCCATTCTCGCATCCCAACGCACCGCTCGCGCTCGCCGCGAGCCTGCTCGGCGTCTGCGCCATGGGCGTGCAGAGTGCGCTGGTGCGGGTGCTGATGAAAGGCCTGCCGTCGACCAACGTGATGACGACGAATACGACGATGGCGGCGGTCGAGATCGCGCAATGGGTATTGGCCACGCGCCGCGTAGCGAAACTGCCCTACGATGTCGAGGCCGCCGAAGATCTGCGCATCGCGCGCACGCGGTTCGCCGTGCTGTGGCCGGTGCTTGCGGGATTTCTCGCCGGCACGGCTGTCGGCTCGCTAGCGTTTGAGCTGATCGGCTTCTGGGCGCCGCTGATGTCGGTCGCCGCGCTTGCGGGTCTCATGGTCTGGGCAGCGCGCTTTGCGCCTCCCGGCTAGAACTCGACGTCGAGCTCCACCACTTCGTCGGGCTCGGCCTTGGCGCCCTCGAGCCATTCCTGCATCGGCGCCATGGCCATGATCGCCTTGCAGTAGGCAGCGCAGTCGGAATCGAGCTTCACGTCGTAGGTGAGGAAGCGCGTAACCACCGGCGCAAACATGGCGTCGGCCATGCACGGCTTGTCGCCAAACAGGAACGGGCCCTTGCTGGTGGCGAGGCATTCGCGCCAGATCGAGAGGATGCGGTCGATATCGGCCTGCGCGCCGGCCCAGACCTTGAAGCCCGGATGATGCGCCTTGAGATTCATCGGCAGCGCCGAGCGCATGTTGGAAAAGCCGGAATGCATTTCGCCGGAGATCGAGCGGCAGTGCGCGCGGGCAGGGCGCGCCTTCGGCAAAAGGCCGGCCTCGGGCAGGATCTCGTGCAGGTATTCGGCAATCGCCAGCGTGTCCCAGATCTTGATGCCGTCGTGGGTGAGGCAGGGCACCAGAAACGACGGCGAAAGCAACAGCAGTTCGGCGCGGGTCGAGGGGTCATCGCTCGCCGCGGTGACTTCCTCGAAGGCAAGCCCGGCCATTTTGCATAACAGCCAGCCGCGCAGCGACCAGGAGCCGTAATTCTTGCTGGCAATGGTGAGGGTAGCCTTGGCCATGAGCGCTCTCGTCCCTTGTCGTCACAGCCCGGCTTTGCCAGCTTAGACGAAAGTTCTGCCCGATCAATACTTTCCCGTAGCGCAAAAACGCAGCTCAACCATCTTGTCCCCAAACCGCGTTGCGCAGAATTTTATCTCGCACCGCAACATGAAATGCACTAGCTTTCCTACGCGAATACCGGGGCGCCTTGGGGTTTGAATGCTTTATCAGGCTTATCAGGCACAGGCCGACATCATGGGGCCGGTGCGGGCGCTGGCCAGATTTGCGGCGAGGACCGGCGCCGAACGTCTCAACGGCGCGGCGCGGCCAACGCCGCTGAGCAATCTCACCGCCGCCTATGAGCTGATCGCCCGCGCCGGCCTGACCCACACGCGGCCGCCTTACGGCATCGACAGCGTCATGGTCGGCAACCGCGAAGTGGCGGTGAGCGAGGAGGCCACCGACGTCACCCCCTTCGGCACGCTCCTGCATTTCAAGAAGGACGTCGACCAGGCGCAGCCGCGGGTGCTGCTGGTGGCGCCGCTGTCCGGCCATTTCGCCACGCTGCTGCGGGCGACGGTGCGCACCATGCTCGCCGAGCACGACGTCTACATCACCGACTGGCACAATGCCCGCGATGTGCCTGTTTCCGAAGGCCGCTTCGGTTTCGACGAATATGTCGGCCACATGATCCGCTTTCTCGAGAAGATCGGGCCGGGCGCGCACATGATGGCCGTGTGTCAGCCCTGCGTCGCCGCGCTGGTGGCGGCGAGCGT
>DATJYA010000099.1:0-6189 GCA_035499835.1 Pseudolabrys sp. | reverse complement strand
GGACCCGCCGGTGCTCTTAATGGACGAGCCGTTCGCCGCGCTCGACGAGCAGACGCGCATGACCATGGGCCACGAACTGCTGCGTATCTGGTCGCAGACCGCAAAGACCGTGGTCTTCATCACCCACAGCCTCACCGAGGCGGTCTATCTCGCCGACGAGGTCGTCGTCATGTCGGCGCGGCCGGGGCGCATTCTCGACCGCGTCGAGATCGCGCTGCCGCGGCCGCGCACCTATCAGATGATGGCGACCGACGTCTTTGGACGCTTGCGCGAACGGATCTGGGGACAGATCCGCACCGCGCCGTGAGGGACAGCGCATGACCCGTCCGTCGCCGCAGACCGCTCGCCGCCTCATCGGCCTTTCGCTGCTGGTGCTATGGGAGGCGATCCCGCGGCTCGGCATTTTGCCGGAGCTGTTCGTTCCGCCGCTGACCAAGACGCTCCACGTGCTCTGGCTCGACCGCGCCATTTATGGCGCGGCGCTGCTGGTCACCGTCTCCGAGGTCGCGGTCGCCATGCTCATTGCCTGCGGCGTCGGCATCCTGCTCGGCGCCGTCGTCGGTGGCGTCGCCGGCATCCGCAAGCTGATGCTGCCGGTGTTCTCGAGCCTCTATGCGGTGCCCATGGTCATCCTTTATCCGGTGTTCACCGCCTGGTTCGGCATCGGCTCGGAATCCAAGATCGTCTTTGGCGGTGTTTACGGCCTGTTCCCGGTGCTGCTGTCGACCGCCGCCGGCATCCGCGTCATCGACGAGCAATATCTGCTCGCCGCGCGCAGCATGGGCGCGAGCCTGCCGCAGCTCATCGGCCGCGTGATCGTCCCGGCGGCCATCCCGACGGTGCTCGCCGGCCTGCGCCTCGGCGGCGCGCTCACCATCATCGGCGTCGTGTTCGCGGAAATGCTGACCTCCGCCAACGGCATCGGCTATCTGGTCACCAAGAACCGCACCACGCTCGACAGCCCGCGCGTGTTCGCCGCGATCACCGTCATCCTGGCGATGGCGATCGTCTATGACGTTGCCATGCGCTTCGTCGAGCGGCGCACCTTGATCTGGCAGAGCGCGGGCCGGCGCGAAGCCGCAACCGCCGATCTCCCGGAAATGCCGGCGTCGGCGGCTGCCTGACCGTTGCTCTGGAGTCGTCAATGGCCGAGAAGCTGTTTCCCACCACCGTTGTCGGCAGCTACCCGCAGCCCGACTGGCTGGTCGACCGCAAGATGCTGTCCAAGGTGGTGCCGCGCATCCGCATGAAGGAAATGTGGCGGGTGCCGGAGGAATGGCTCGAGCAGGCGCAGGATGACGCGACCATCGTCGCCATTCGCGACATGGAGCGCGCCGGCATCGACGTCATCACCGACGGCGAGATCCGGCGCGAGAGCTATTCCAACCGCTTTGCCACCGCGCTCGACGGCATCGACATCGAGCATCCTGGTTTCGTCATGGCCCGGGGAGGCACCCGGACGCCGGTGCCGCGCGTTGTCGGCAAGGTGCGCCGGACGAGACCTGTCGAATTGCGCGACATGCAGTTCCTGCGCCGCAACACCGAGCGCACGGCCAAGATCACGCTGCCGGGGCCGTTCACGATGAGCCAGCAGGCCAAGGATGAGTTCTACAAGGATGCCGAGGCACTGGCGATGGACATGGCGGCGGCGGTCAACGAGGAGGCGCACGATCTCGTCGCCGCCGGCGCCGACGTGATCCAACTCGACGAGCCCTGGGTGCGCAGCGATCCGGCGGCGGCGCGCCGCTATGCGGTGAAGGCGATCAACCGCGCGCTCAAAGGCATCGAAGTGCCGACGGTGGTGCATCTTTGATTTGGCTATGCCGCGGTGCTGCCGGGCGAGACCAAGCCGTCCGGATACGCCTTCCTGCCGGAACTCGCCGATACCGTGGCCGGCACGATTTCCATCGAAAGCGCGCAACCGAAGATCGATCTCGGCGTGCTCGAAGATCTGGCGCCGAAGAAGATCATGCTCGGCGTGCTCGACCTCTCCGACCTCAATGTGGAGACGCCGGAAACGGTGGCCACGCGCATCCGCCGCGGGCTCGCGCACGTGCCGGCGGAGCGGCTCATTCCGGCCCCGGATTGCGGCATGAAATACCTGCCGCGCGAGGTGGCGTTCGCCAAGCTCAAGGCGATGGTCGGGGGCGCCGCGATCGCAAGGCGCGCCTTGGCCTGACCGGTCTCACCCGAACTTGCTGTGCAAGGACCGTTCGGGTCCTAGCCGAGCGCGAGCTTGAGAAACGGTTCGAGCTCGGAGGGGACATCCGTCCAGCTTGCAATCGTCGTGGCAAGCATCTTGTCGCCCTTGGCCTTGTTGATCAATTTGACGAAGCCGAGCTCGGAAAGGCGAGCGCGTTCAGCCTGTTCCGTTCATTCAAGAAAAGCCGCGGCTATTCCCCTTCGGAGTTCTTATCGCAACTGCGGTCGAAGCACGGACTGGCGCCGTAATCAGCCCGCCGCGGATCTTTGCGGGGACGGCAAGACCGGCGCCCGTAAGAGCACGAGGCCGGCGCCGGGAATGTGGCCGCGCGCCCTCAGAACCCGAACTGCTCACGCAAAATGCGTTCGTCGAGATTGTGGCCGGGGTCGAACAGCATATTGAGCGCGATCGAATGGTCCATGCTGATGTCGACGCTGCGCACCGAGCGCACCTCGTCGTGGTCGGCGACCGCCGCGACCGGACGCTTGTCCGCATCGCGTATTTCGATGGTCACTTTGGCCTTGTCCGGCAACAGCGCGCCGCGCCAGCGCCGCGGGCGGAACGGGCTGATCGGCGTGAGCGCGAGGAGGGGAGCGTTGATCGGAATGATCGGCCCCTGCACCGAGAGGTTATAGGCCGTGGAGCCGGCGGGCGTCGCCACCAGAACGCCGTCGGCGATCAGCTCGGCAAGCCGTTCCTTGCCGTCGATGAGGATGCGCAGGTTCGCCGCCTGCGCGCTTTGCCGGAACAACGACACCTCGTTGATGGCGTAGTGCTCGTGCACGCGCCCGCGTCCGTCGTGAGCCCGCATCAACAGCGGATGAATGATCGCGATCTGCGCGGCGCCCAGCCGTTCGACCAGATTGTCGGCGGAAAAGTCATTCATGAGGAAGCCGACCGTGCCACGATGCATGCCGTAGATCGGCTTGCCCGTGCTCATGAAGTCATGCAGGGTTTGCAGCATCAGGCCGTCGCCGCCGAGCGCGACGATGACGTCGGCGGATTTCGGCTCGCAATTGCCGTAGCGTTTTTCAAGACCGACAAAGGCTTCGCGCGCCTCCGGCGTCGAGCCGGCGACGAAGGCGATGCGCTGAAAACGCTGGGCTGGCCGGTTCATTGATGGCTCTTGGGAGGCTTCAAGCATGGAACGCGCGGTGCTCGTGTATACGACCTGGCCCTCGATTGTCGAGGCGGAACGGGCCGGGCGCGCCATCGTCGAGCAGCGGCTGGCCGCCTGCGTCAACATCCTGCCGGGGATGATCTCGCATTATCGGTGGCAGGGGACAATCGAGCGCGCCGAAGAAGTGGTGATGATCGTTAAGACGCGCGCCTCCTTGGCCGAGGCGGTCGCGGCGGCGGTTAAGGAAGCGCACAGCTATGACACGCCGGCGATCATGGAGCTGGCGGTCGAGAGCCTCGATCCGGCCTATCACCGGTGGATCGTGCAGGAGAGCGGCGGAACATCTTAAGCCGTAACCACCAATCCGCCGGTGCCCTTGAGCGCCACGCTGCCGGGGAAGACATCCGCCGCCAGCGCGCGCTCGTCGACGCGCAGATGATCGCGCAGCACGCCTTTGAGGATGGCGCGCAGATCGGTGGTCGGCTTGAGATCGCGATCCTCATAGAGATGCGCCTGGCCGAGGCCCGGCCAATCGGCGATGACGCGGCCACCCTTCACCGCGCCGCCGGCGAGCAGGGCAACCGTTGCGGTGCCGTGGTCGGTGCCCTCGGTGCCGTTGATGCGCGCGGTGCGGCCGAATTCGGTGATGACGGTTACCGCGGTCTGCTTCCAGGCAGCGCCCATGCCGCTTTCGACCGCCGCCAGCGCGCCGTCGAGCGCGCCAAGCAAAGCGGCGAGGCGGCCATTGGCGGCGCCTTCATCCTGGTGCGTGTCCCAGCCGTCGAAGGCCATTGCGCCGACGCGCGGGCCGTCGTCGCGGCTCATGAACTTGGCCGCAGCGCCGGCCGCTTCGGCAAAATAGGCACTCACCGCGGCGGCGGGTCCTTGCGGGCGCTCGCCGGCTTTCTGCGGGCTCATGTCCATGCCGCCCGCGCGGGCGATTGCCGCGAGGTCGACGCGCTCTTCCAGCGCGCGCGCCAGCGCCGGATCGGTATGGCGATAGAGATCGAGCAGCCGAGTGACCGTGTCGTCTGTCGCCGGCGGCAGCTTCGGCGGCGTCCATGACAGCACGGGGGCGGGCCCGCGCACCACCAGCGGCGTCACCGGACCGACGGCGAACGCATCCTTGCCGGTGACACGGCCCGCCGGCGCAAGCGACGACAGCGCGCGGTTGAGCCAGCCGCTGTCGACGGCGCCTGGCTTCACCAGACCGCTCTCGAGCACGTCCTGGCCGTCGAAATGCGACCGCTCGCGATAGGGCGAGGCCACCGCATGCACGATGCTCGCTTCGCCGGCTTTGAATATGCGATGCAGATTCGGCATCGCCGGATTGAGGGCGAAGAAATTGTCGAGCGGCAGTGCCGGCGTCGCGCCGGAGAGCGTCAGCGCCCTGTCGCCGCGCAGCCGCAGCCAGTCCGGATCGCCGACCGGGGCGACCGCCGCGAGCCCGTCGAGCGCGCCGCGCAACACGATCACCAGGAACCGAGGATCGCGGCCCTCGGCGCGCGCTTCGCGCGGCAGATGCGCCCAGGCAAACAGTACGCCGGAAGCGAGCAGCAGATGACGGCGGGTGGGGACGTGCAGTTCGCGGGTCATGGCATCACCGTCGCTGGAATTCGGGGGCCATCAGCAGCAACGCCAGCGCCTGCGGCCGGCTCTCGGCGCGGGCGACCGCCTCGCGGGTATCGCGCGAGGCCAGCGGCCCGAGCGCAGCGTCGACCATGGCGTCGGGCTCCTGGCCGGCATTGCCCACGATGCGGCCGACCTGGTTCGCGATATCGAGGCGTTGCGCCAGGCCGTCGAGCCAGGCGGCGCTGTCGTCGGAAAAGCCCTTCGGCGCCGGCGGCCGCCACAGCGGCTCGCCGAGGATCGCCTGGGCGCCGACGACTTTGCGCACGTCCTTGATCGGAAGCCGGTTCGCCCGCAGCGTCGCCATGATCCACTCCCCCGGCGTCTTCAGCTTTGAGCGCTGCGCCTGCCAGGATTCCGGTGCGGCGACCAGCGTCTTGGTGACCTCCTTGAGATCGCCGCCGGTCAGCAGGAAGCGCTGCGACAATTTCTCCACCAGCGCCGGCGGGGGATCGTCGGCGATGAAATGGCGGGCGAGCTTGGTGGAGATGTGCTTTGCCGTCGCCGGGTGACGCGCGAGATCGTCGAGCACCGCGCGGCCCTGCTCGAAGCCGCCGTCCGCGTAAGTTCGGCCGATAACCGTCTGCGCCCCCGGTTCGTGCAGGCGCTCGTTGAACATGAACGCGCCGCCGCGCACCGGATCGAGCCGCGGCGGCACCAGGCTCCAGCCGGTGATCACCTTGGCGAAACCGGTGACGTCGGCCTGCGTGTAGCCGGTGCGCACGCCCAGCGTGTGCAGCTCCAGGATCTCGCGCGCGAGGTTCTCGTTGAGGCCGCGCCGGCGCTCCGGCTGCCGCTGGGCCGCGCGCCGGCCCAGCGGGCTGTCCGGGCCGATGGAGGCGGCCTGGTCGAGGTACAGCAGCATGGCCGGATGGCGCGTGGCGGCGAGCAGCATGTCCTCGAACCGGCCCAGCACATGCGGCCGGATCGCGTCGGCCTCCAGCGCGCCAGCGAGGCCGACCACCGTCACCTTGTCGACCGAGACGGCGAAGTGGTTGGACCAGAAATGAACCAGCCGCTCCACGAAGGGGGCGGAGGCGTCGAGCGCGCAGGCCGCGCGGGCGCCGACGGCCTCCAGGTAGCCGTCGCGGGCCTCGCGCCGCCAGGCCTGCCGCATCGCCAGCTTGTCGCCCTCGGGGGCCATGCGCTGGGCCCGCTGCTGCTCCCGCAGGCCCGCGACCAGGACGTCCGTGCGGGGCTGCTGGCGCCAGGCGGGCGGCAGCGGGTCGTACCGGTC
>DATJYA010000098.1:0-5086 GCA_035499835.1 Pseudolabrys sp. | reverse complement strand
GCCCGCGCACACTAGCCCGCGCCGGCATTCTAGCGCTGGAAGGACAGGTCGCCTTCACCCGGATCGCGCAACATTTGCAGGCGGACGTTGGGGTCAGGATCCTGACCGATATTTTTGCCGTAGGTATAGACCGGCGGGCTGCAGCCGTTGGGCCGCGGCGGGTTGCCGCCGGTAAGCAGGAAATCCCAGGAGAACGTCGTCGGCTGATCGGCACAGGTCGGCGCAGCGCTCCGCTTGACGCGCGCGGCGGCCGGACCAGCCGCGACGGCCGCCAGAGCCACGAGGCAAATTGCGATCGAACTTGCGGTCTTTGTCATTGGCGCTGCCTATCGGCAAATTTCGAGCTTGGCAACAAGGGCCTCGCAATCTGGCCATTTTCATGGTCGCTCAGTGCCCGCCGATCATGCCCGCATGAATCCACCAATGGTCGTGCGTGCTCTTAAGCTGCTGCGCCGCGGTTGTTGCTTCCGCGGGCGATTGAAACAGCGCAAAGCAGGTCGGGCCGGAGCCCGACATGCGGGCAAGACGAGCCGACGGCAATTTGGCAAGCGCCTCGAGCACTTCGCCGACAACCGGCGCGCAGGCGACGGCAGGCCGGGTCAAGTCATTGCCGTGACGGTGGAGGAATTCGATCAGCGCGTCCCGCTCGCGCGGCACCTCGCCAAGATCGCCTTGCTGCGAGGCCATGCCGGCGAAGGCCGCGAACACCTCGCGCGTCGGCAACGCAATTCCCGGATTGACGAGCACCGCGGCAAGCTGCGGCAGCACGAGCGGCAGCGACAGCTCTTCGCCGACGCCGCGCATGATCCTGGACCGCGGGTCGAGACACACCGGAACATCGGCGCCAACCGCCAATGCAGCCGCGGCAAGCCGCGGCTCGCCGGGCGCCAACGCATTCGCCCGCGCCAGCAGCCGCAGCGCGGCCGCCGCGTCGGCCGAGCCGCCGCCGACGCCGCCGGCAACGGGGATCATCTTTTCAAGCTGAAACTGTCCGGCCGCGACGCCGGCGACGCGCTGGCGCAACGCCGCTACCGCCTTGAGCACGAGGTTGTCGGCAGTCGGCCCGCAAGCTGCCGCGAATGGGCCGACGATAGCGAGCGCGGTCTGCGGGCCCGGATGCAGCGTCAGCGTATCGGCAATGTCGGCGAAGGCCACCAGGCTTTCGAGCTCGTGATAGCCGTCGGCGCGGCGGCCGGTCACGCGCAGGGTCAGGTTGATCTTGGCGAGGGCTTTTTCGGTGAGGGAAGCGGACACGCTGGGCCATTCACTCGTCATGCCCGGCCTTGTGCCGGGCATCTACGTCTTATCCTACTAAAGCCAAGACGTGGATGGCCGGGGCAAGCCCGGCCATGACGACGAGCAAATCATAACGCAAAGCTCTCAGCCGCCGTCGCCGGTCTTCTTGGCGGCCTTGGCCTGCGACGACGTCTCATCCGGCAGTCCGTTCTGCAGCTTGCCCTCGATCTTCGGCATGTCCTCCGGATCGGGCTTGAGATCGCGCGCATGCGCCCACTGGAAATGCGCTTCGAGCGTGCGGCCGACCCGCCAATAGGCGTCGCCGAGATGGTCGTTGATGGTCGGGTCCTCGGGCTTGAGCTCGACGGCATGCTCGAGCTGCTTCACCGCCTCGTCGTAATTGCCGAGACGGAAATAGGCCCAGCCCAGCGAGTCGACGATATAGCCGTCGTCGGGCCGCTGCTGCACCGCGCGCTTGATCATCTCCATGCCCTGGTCGAGGTTGACGCCCTGATCGATCCAGGAATAGCCAAGATAGTTGAGCACCTGAGGCTGCTCGGGAAACAGATCCAGTGCCTTCTTCAGGTCGGCTTCCGCCTTCGGCCACTGCTTCGAGCGTTCGTAACAGATGCCGCGGAAATAATAGATGACCCAGTTGTTCTTTTCCGGCTGCTTGATGGTGTCGACGCCCTTGGAATAGACGTCGGCGCACTCGGCAAACTTCTTGCGGCCGCGCAGCACGTTGCCGAGCGCCATGATCGCTTCGAGATCGTCCGGGTGCTCCTTGAGCAACGCCTGCAGATGCTTCTGTGCCTCGTCGGACTTGTCGAGTGCATCGAGATCGGATGCCATCTGGATCGCGGCGTTGCGATGCAGCGGAGACGATGCCGGAACGCGCTCATAGACCTTGATCGCCAGCGCCGGCTTTTTCAGCGCCTCGTAGAGATCGGCGAGCGATAACAGCGCCAGCGGATGCGCCGGCTCGAGATAGAGCGCGAGTTGCAAATAGACGAGGCCGAGATCCTCGCCGCCGCGACGCCCGAGCGAGGCGCCAAGGCCGTAGAGCGCCTCGGCGCCGCCGGCCTGCGCGGTGGCGACGAGCGGCGGCAATTTCTCGCCGGCCTTGAGCTTGGCCATGGCTTCGGTGACCAGCGGATGGCGCGGCAACTGCTTGTCGAAAGCTTCAAAGATGGCGAGCGCATCCTTGGGCGAGCGGTTGCGCGATAGCCAGGAGCCATAGGCCTGCACCACGCGCAGCGCGGTGGCGTCGAGCTTGTAGGCGTTGGCGAAGCGCTTGCCGGCCTCTTTCTGGTTACCGGCGAGTTCGGCGATCATGCCCGCGTGCAGGTCCTTGAAGATCGCGTACCAGTCCGGCCCGGCGAGGCGGTCGATCGTGGCAATGGCGCCTTTGCCGTCGCCGGCTCCCTGCAGGCTCCAGGCGGCAAGCAGCGTCGCGGTCAGGTCCGTGATCGGTCCCCGCACCGACTGCGCCAGATCGCGGCGCGCGGCTGCGTATTGGGCTTTCTTGAGCGCGTGCACGCCGAGCACCAGCCGGGCGACGCGGTCGTTCTTGTCGACCTGGGCGATGTGGTCGGCATAGCGGACCGAATCTTCGATTTCGCCGTCGACCAGGAGCGACAGGAAGGTGCGGTCGAGCAGCTCGCCGTTATTGGGATCGCGCCGCAGCGCCGAGCGATAGAACGCGGCGGCGGCGGCGGCGTCGCGCTCCTGCCCGGCATGGCGGGCGGCGAGATAGCTGCCGGTCGCGGTCATGCCGGCCATTTCCTGCGCGCTCGGAGCCTGCGCCGACAGCTCGACGGGAAGCGCCACGAGAAAAGCGGAAAGCGCGGTGCCGACCATGCACCGGGTAATACTTGGAGAGGTCACAGGCGGCGCTCCATTGGAGGCGGTCAGGCGCGAAATCCGCGATGGTCCGCCGAGGGTTGAGCCGAGAATGGCCTTTTTGTGCGACGCCCGCAAGAACGGCGGCAACTGCGTCGGCGGACGAGCTTGAAAGCTCTGTTGTGGCGGTATCGTGGCCAAGCCGGCCGGTTGCCTTCACATGTTCGGGTAATTCGGACCGCCGCCGCCTTCGGGCGGAACCCACGTGATGTTCTGATTCGGGTCCTTGATGTCGCAGGTTTTGCAGTGGACACAGTTCTGCGCATTGATGACGAATTTCGGCGCTCCCGCCTCGTCCACCCATTCGTAGACGCCGGCCGGGCAATAGCGCGCCGACGGCCCGCCGAAAATGTCGTGTTCGGAAGTTTTCTCCAGATTCATGTCGGCGACGCGTAGATGAACCGGCTGATCTTCCTCATGATTGGTGTTGGAGAGGAACACCGACGAAAGCCGATCGAAGGTGAGCACGCCGTCGGGGCGTGGATAGGCGATGCGTAAGCATTCGGCGGCAGGCTTGAGCAAGGCGTAATCGGGCTTGCCGTGCGACAGCGTGCCAAACAGGGAAAAACCGAAGGTGTTGGTCCACATGTCGAGGCCGCCCAGCGCGATGCCGGCGAGCGTGCCGAACTTCGACCACAACGGCTTGGCGTTGCGGACTCTCTTCAGATCGGCGCCAATGACGGACGAACGCCAGCCGGCGTCGTAATCGGCGAGCTCGTCGTGGCTGCGCCCCGCCGCAAGCGCCGCGGCGACGGCTTCCGCGGCAAAGATGCCGGACAGGATGGCATTGTGGCTGCCCTTGATGCGCGGCACGTTCATGAAGCCGGCGTCGCAGCCGATCAGCGCCCCGCCGGGGACGGTGAGTTTAGGCACCGACTGAAAGCCGCCTTCGGTGAGCGCGCGGGCGCCGTAAGCCAGGCGTTTTCCCCCGGCGAAGGTGTCGCGCACCAGGGGATGCGTCTTGAAGCGCTGGAATTCCTCGAACGGCGACAGATATGGGTTGGTGTAGTTGAGATGCAGGACGAAGCCGACCGCGACCAGATTGTCGTCGAAGTGATAGAGGAAGGAGCCGCCCCCGGTCGAGCCGTCGAGCGGCCAGCCGAAGGAATGCGCTACCCGTCCCTTGCGATGCTTGTCCGGCGCCACCTGCCACAGCTCTTTCAGGCCGAGCCCGAATTTCTGCGGATCGCGGCCCTGGGCAAGGGCGAATTTGGCGATGAGCTGCTTGCCGAGATTGCCGCGGGCGCCTTCGGCGAACAGCGTGTACTTGGCGCGCAGTTCCATGCCGCGCGTGAAGTTGTCCTTGGGCTCGCCGTTCTTGCCGACGCCCATATCGCCGGTGGCGATGCCGGCGACGGCGCCGTCGTCATCGTAGAGCACTTCGACGGCGGCAAAGCCGGGATAGATTTCGACGCCGAGCGCTTCGGCCTTACCGGCCAGCCAGCGGCAGACATTGCCGAGGGACACGATGAAATTGCCGTGGTTGCCCATCAACGGCGGCATCAGGATATTCGGCAGCCGCAGCGCGCCGCTTTCGCCAAGATAGTAGAAGCGGTCGTCGGTGACGGCGGTCTTGATCGGGGTATCTTCGCCACGCCATTCCGGCAGCAGGCGGTCGATACCGACGGGATCGATCACGGCGCCGGACAGGATATGGGCGCCGACTTCGGAGCCCTTCTCGACGATGACGACCGAGATGTCCGGACTGATCTGCTTGAGGCGGATGGCGGCGGCCAGGCCCGCCGGACCGGCGCCGACCACCACCACGTCGAATTCCATCGCCTCGCGTGCTGGCAGTTCGGCCATATTCATCTCTCCCCGCTCCCAGTAATATCGAACCGCCTATGAACCGCCTAGCCGCTTTCGCCGCCACGTTGACGCTGCTTACGGCTGCTCATGCCGCCCAGCAAGCACCGGGCCAACATCCGCCGCTGGCGGTGAACGACGA
>DATJYA010000097.1:0-5208 GCA_035499835.1 Pseudolabrys sp. | reverse complement strand
TGATGGCCGGCCTTGATCAGGTTCTGCGCCATCGGCAAGCCCATATTGCCGAGCCCGATGAAACCAATCCGCGCCATGTCATCCTCCCCATTTCACTTCGCGCTGCTGTTCACTGCGGATGTTCTTGCGCCGATTTCAACGCCAGCCACAGATAGACCGCAAGCAAGGCGGCTTCGGCGACGGCGCCACCCATGCTGCCCTCAAAAACCTGCGGGAAAAACATTTCGACCGCGAGCATGGAGGCGACCGCGGTGAGCCAGATCACCGCGCCCCAGGCGGCCGCCAGCCACAAGCCCACCGCCGCCACCAGGTCGATCACGGCGAAGAACACCGTGGCGGTCTGCCAGGCGATCGAATGCAGGCTGAACGCGTCATTGCCGGCAACGCCGATGCCGCAGATGCGCCCCCAATGGTAAAGGCCCTTGACCAGGGAGATGGCGGCCATCAACCGCAGGAACAGCACCAGCCGCCGCGTCCACAGACCGACCGAGGCCTCGCCCTTGTGTTCGCGGACCGGCTCGAGGCCTTGCGCCTTGTCGCTGAGGGCCGGATCGCTCATGGCAGCGCGAGCTCGTCAGCCCCGAGAGGAGTGAAATGACCTTCAACCTCGGCCGCGCTTACCTCGGCGAGGCTCGCCGGCCGCCAGCGCGGCCTGTTGTCCTTGTCGACGATCACGGCACGTACGCCCTCGTAGAAATCATAGCCATGGATGACGCGCGACACTATGCGGAATTCGGTGCGCATGCACGTCTCGAAGTCCATGGTTCCGCCGCGCCGCACTTGCGCCAGAGCCAGCTTGAGACTGAGCGGCGATTTTGTGCGGATCGTGGCAGCCGTTTTCCCGGCCCAGTCGCCGTCGCCGCGGCCCGAAGCTGCCTCGCGGTCGAGCGCGGCCAAAATATCCTCGACGTGATTGCCCTGAAACAGCCGGTCGATCGCGGCTTGGCGTCGCATGATCGGGCCTTCATCGGCAGGTTCCGCAAACGCGGCCAGCACCGCGTCGACCGGCACCGTTCCGCTCAGGCCTTCGAGCAACGCGGGGAAGCGCGCCGAAGGAATCCGGTGCGTGGCGATTCCTGCGGCCAGCCCGTCGCCGCTGCCGAAGCGTTCGCCGGTCAGCGCACAATAGGTGCCGACCTCGCCCGGCATGCGCGGCAGGAACCAGGTGGCGCCGACATCGGGAAAAAAGCCAATGCCGACCTCCGGCATGGCAAAGGAAAACCGGTCACCGGCGACGCGATGCGAACCGTGGATCGAGACGCCGACGCCGCCGCCCATGACGATGCCGTCGATGAGCGACACATAAGGCTTGCGGTAGTTCTTGATCGCGGCGTTGAGCGGATATTCGTCGCGCCAGAATTGCAGCGCCTCGTCGGGCTTGCCGGCCTTGCCGAGATCGTAAAGGTGACGGATGTCACCGCCGGCGGAAAAGGCGCGATCGCCGGCGGCAACGACGACGACGCGGGTGATGGCCGGATCGTCCGCCCAGGCGTCGAGCTGTGCGCGCAGCACAAGAACCATCGCATGAGTGACGGCATTGAGCGCCTTGGGGCGGTTCAGCGTCACCATGCCGGCAGCGCCGCGCCGCTCGAACAGGATTTCGGGCTCGGCGTTCATCACCCGCGCCGTCAGTTGCCCAGCATGGCGCGGCTGACGATCAGCCGCATGATCTCGTTGGTGCCCTCGAGGATCTGGTGCACGCGCACGTCGCGCAGCACGCGCTCGATCGGATGATCGCGCAAGTATCCGTAGCCGCCGTGCAGTTGCAGGCAGCCGTTGACGACCTCGAAGCCGGTGTCAGTGGCGAGCCGCTTGGCCTTGGCGGCGAGCGCGGTCGCGCCCGGCTCACCATCGCTCACGGCGACGGCAGCGCGATGCAGCAACAGGCGCGCCGCGTCGAGCTCGGTGGCATAGTCCGCAATTCTGAACTGCAGCGCCTGGAAATCGGCAAGCCGCGAGCCGAACTGCTTGCGCTCCTTCATGTAGTCGACGGTGCGGTCGAGGCAGAATTGCGCGCCGCCGATCGAACAGGCGGCGATATTGAGGCGGCCGCCGTCGAGCCCGGCCATGGCGATGCGGAAGCCCTGGCCCTCGGCGCCGATGCGATTGGCAACCGGCACGCGGCAGTTCTCGAACATCACCATGGCGGTCGGCTGCGTCTTCCAGCCGAGTTTCTTCTCCCGCGCGCCGAAAGAAAGACCGGATGTGCCCTTCTCCACCACGATAGTGGAAATGCCGCGTGGGCCGGCTTCGCCGGTGCGCGCCATGACCACGTAGATGTCGGAGACGCCGCCGCCGGAGATGAAGGCCTTGGCGCCGTCGAGCACATAGTGGTCGCCGTCGCGGCGCGCGCGCGTGGTAAGACTCGCGGCGTCGGAACCAGAACCTGGTTCGGTGAGGCAGTAGCTGGCGAAATGCTCCATGGTGCAGAGCTTCGGAAGAAATTTCCGCCGCACCTCCTCGCTCGCGAACGAGTCGATCATCCACGCCGCCATGTTGTGGATGGAGATGTAGGCCGCGGTCGAGGTGCAGCCCTGCGCCAGTTCCTCGAAGATCAGCGCCGCGTCGAGCCGCGACAGCGCCGAGCCGCCGACATCCTCCTTCACGTAGATGCCGCCGAAGCCCAGCGCCGCCGCCTTGTGCAGCGCCTCGACCGGAAAGATTTCGCCCTCGTCCCAGTCGCGCGCATGCGGCATCATTTCATCACGCGCAAATTGCCGCGCGGTGGCCTGGAAGGCGCGCTGCTCTGGGGAAAGGCTGAAATCCAAGGGTGGCTCCGGCTTGCCGCGGGGCGATTATGGACGGGCCGACCCACCAGGCAAAGTGGTTGCCTCAAGCCCCTCGAACCGGCCATTCTTCGGCGCAATGCTCGAACTCTACCACCACGGCTCCTCGGTCTGTGCCGCCAAAGTGCGCTTTGCGCTGGCGGAAAAAGGCCTCGCCTGGGAGAGCCACTATCTCGACATTCTTGCCGGCAAGCACTTCACCCCCCAATTCCTCAAGCTCAACCCCAAGGCGATGGTGCCGGTATTGGTGCATGACGGCCGCGTCATCACCGAGTCGACGCTGATCTGCGAATATGCCGAGGCGGTCTTTCCGCAACGGCCGCTCTATCCGCGCGATCCTTACGCCACTTATCAGGCGCGACTTTGGACCAAGGCGGTCGATGAGGACCTGCACCCGGCCTGCTCGGCCATCACATACGTGGTCTCGCACCGCCACACCATCATCCGCAACGGCGTCTCCAGCTTCGATGCCTTTCTTAGAGCCCCGTCAAACGAGAGCCTCGAAGCGCGAAAATTGAAATGGCAATGGATCGAGAAGGGACTGGACGCGCCGGGCGCCGCCGATCGCATTCGCCTCTACGACCGCTATCTGCACAAGATGGAGGGTACCCTTGCCGAGCGGGCCTGGCTCGCGGGTGACGAATTCTCCATTGCCGACGTCGCGCTCACCCCTTACGTCAATCGCCTTGCCATGCTCGGCATGACCGATATGTGGACCAACGGACGCCTGCACCACGTCGAGGACTGGTTCGGCCGCGTGCAGGCCCGCGACACCTTCAAAAGCGCGCTTATCGATTGGATCCCCGGCGATCTGCGCAACGAACTCTTGGCCAATGGCCGCAAATCATGGCCGGATGTCCAGCGTATCCTTGAGGCGGCATAGCAAAGCCACGCATACCGGGTAGCACCCCCGTTTGAGACCCGCTAAAAAGATGCCCTTGGAGAACCCCATGGCAATAAAATTCGGCCGTCCGCTGGAGCGCAAGATCGGCTTTGTGCCGGCGGAAGCGGATTCAGCCGAAATTCAACGCAACCCGCTCGATCTCACCGTGCGCATGCGCCGCAACCGGCAGCACGAATGGGCACGGCGCATGGTGCGCGAGCATGTGCTTACCACCGACGACCTGATCTGGCCGCTGTTCGTCATGGACGGCGAGAATAAGCGGACGCCGGTCCCCTCGATGCCGGGCGTCGAGCGGCTCTCGGTCGATCAGGCGGTGGCCGAGGCGACACGCGCGGCGAAACTTTCCATCCCCTGCATCGCCCTCTTCCCCTACACCGATCCGAGCCTGCGCGACGAACAGGGCAGCGAAGCGCTCAACCCGGACAACCTCGTCTGCCGCGCCATCCGCGCCGTCAAGAAGGAAGTGCCCGACATCGGCGTACTCTGCGACGTCGCGCTCGATCCCTTCACCAGCCACGGCCACGACGGCCTGCTGCGCGACGGCGTCATCCTCAACGACGAGACCGTCGCCGTGCTGGTGCGGCAGGCGCTGGTGCAGGCCGAGGCCGGCTGCGACATCATCGCCCCTTCCGACATGATGGACGGCCGCGTCGGCGCCATCCGCAAAGGCCTCGACCGCAACGACTTCGCCGAGGTGTCGATCATGTCCTACGCGGCGAAATATGCCTCCGCGTTCTATGGACCTTTCCGCGACGCCGTCGGCTCCTCGAAGACGCTGACCGGAGACAAGCGCACCTATCAGATGGATTCGGGCAACAGCGACGAGGCGCTGCGCGAGGTCGCCCTCGATATCGAGGAAGGCGCCGACATGATCATGGTCAAGCCGGGCCTGCCCTATCTCGACATTGTACGCCGCGTGAAGGAGACCTTCGCCATGCCGACTTTCGCCTATCAGGTGTCCGGCGAATACGCGATGATCATGGCGGCCGCACAAAACGGCTGGCTCGACGGCGAGCGCGCCATGCTGGAAAGCCTCATCGCCTTCAAGCGCGCCGGCGCCGACGGCGTGCTCACTTATTTCGCGCCGCGCGTTGCGGAAAAGCTTAAAGCGCGCTGATCGGGCCCTCCCTCCTCTCTTTTTATTCGAAAAGTCCCATGGGTGAATTTGCAATCGGTCAGGGCGTGTCGCGCTTCGAGGATCCGCGCCTGGTGCGCGGCGCCGGGCATTACACGGACGACGTGCAGGTCCCCGGCACCGCCTACGGCGTGGTGCTGCGCGCCCAGCATGCGCACGCCAAGATCAATGCGATCGACACGTCAGCCGCAAAAGCCGCGCCCGGCGTGCTCGCCATCATCACCGCCGCCGACTGGAAGGCGGCCGGTCTCGGCGACCTGCCCTCGCACAGCGGCCTCAAGCGGCCCGGCGGCGGACCGATGTACAAGCCGCGCTACACGGTGCTCGCCGAGGATCGCGTGCGCTGGGTCGGCGACTGCGTCGCCTTCGTCGTGGCGGAGACG
>DATJYA010000096.1:0-3103 GCA_035499835.1 Pseudolabrys sp. | reverse complement strand
CCGAGACTAGTTCACCAGCACCAGTTTGACGATTGATTCGTCGGTGTCGGCGTGGATCTTCGTCAAATTGCGCGGCGCCGGCCCGTAATAATTGGCGGTCTGCACGAAGGGCCGCGGCTTGGTCAGCACCGCCACCATGCGATCCTGCAACGCCTTCGATGAAACCGGCTTGAGCAGGAATTCGTTGACGCCGACCGACACCGCTTCCACCACGCGTGAACGTTCGCCATGGCCGGTGAGCATGATGATCGGAACGTTCGGGTAGGGAAACGTCTCCGGCGACCGCACCATGCGCACGAATCCGGCGCCGTCGAGGCCGGGCATTTCCCAATCGACGATGACCACGTCCGGCACCACCGTGCGAATGGCCTCGAGCCCGCTCGGGCCGTCCTGCGCCTCGTAAATGTTGCGCACGCCGATGCTCGACAACAGCGTGCGCACGACCTTGCGCATGTAATACTCGTCATCGACCACCAGCACTTTGGTGGCGGCGAGTTTGGCGGTCATGTTTTTTGCTTCGGTCGACATCGGCGCCAGCATCCATCGAACAAACGGCGGCTGCGACGATAAAGCACATCGGTATGGCGGTACCCTAAATTCGGCCGCGACAATTGGACGCAGCGGGTTAACGCCCCGCAAACCATCAGCGCGGCGGCTCGCCGGTCGGATCGGCCATGAAGCGCGCAAGCGCGGCGCGTTCCTCCGGCGTGGCGATAAGGCCGAGCTTGCTGCGCCGCCAGAGCACGTCCTCGGCGCTGCGCGCCCATTCGTTTTCGATCAGGTACTTCACTTCGGCCCCGGTCAGGTCGCTACAGAATACCGGGTGCAGGTCGTGCAGGCTCTGCGCCTTGCCAAGGATGCGCTCGACACGCGTGCCGTAGGCGCGCACCAGGCGCCTGGCATGCGGCTCGGAAAGGAACGGCCAGCGGCCAAGCACCTCTGCCACCCGGTCGTAGAAGCCGTCGGCCGGAAAATCGCCGCCGGGTAGGCTCGATTGCGCGGTCCAGGGCGGCGCCGCCTTGAAACAGGAAAGCCGCGCCAGCGCCGCCTCGGCGAGGCGGCGATAGGTGGTGATCTTGCCGCCGTAAACCGTGAGCAGCGGCGCCTCGCCCGATGGCGCATCGAGCTCCAGCACGTAGTCGCGGGTAACGTCTTCCGGCTTGTCGGCGCCGTCGTCGTAAAGCGAGCGCACGCCGGAAAAGGACCAGACCAGCTCGTCCGGCCCCATCCCCTCGCGGAAATACTCGTTCACCGCCTCGCACAAATAGATCACCTCGCTCGGCGCCGGTGTCAGCGCGGTCGGATCGCCAGCGAAGATCTCGTCGGTGGTGCCGATCAGCGTGAAGTCCTCACCGAAGGGAAGTGCGAAAACGACGCGGCCGTCGGCGGCCTGGAAGAGATAGCCGCGGTTGTGCCCAAAACGCCGGCGCACGACGATATGACTGCCCTTGACCAGGCGCACCGGGGTCTTCAGCGGCTGTCGCAAGGCTGTCTCCGCCACCAGGCCGATCCACGGCCCGGCAGCATTGACCAGCACGCGGGCGGTCGCGGTCTCGCGCTTGCCGCGCGCATTGAGCACCAGTTCCCACTCCTCGCGGCGCTCGGCGCGCATGAGCCGCGTGCGCGTGCGGATATCGGCGCCACGCTCGGCGGCGTCGAGCGCGGTGAGCACCACCAGACGCGAATCATCCGCCCAGCAATCGGAAAATTCAAAGCCGTAGCTGAACATCCGCTTCAGCGGCAGCCCGACCGGATGGTGGGTGAGATCGATCGTGCGCGTCGCCGGCAGCTGCCGGCGTCCGCCAAGATGGTCGTAGATGAACAGCCCGAGCCGCAGCAAAAATGCCGAGCGCCGGCCCGGATAGGGCGGCAGCACCAGGCGCAGCGGGCGGATGACATGCGGCGCCATGCGCAGCAGCAATTCGCGCTCGCCAAGCGCCTCGCGCACCAGACGGAAGGCATGATGCTCGAGATAGCGCAGCCCGCCATGAATGAGCTTGGTCGAGGCCGAGGACGTGCCGGAGGCGAGGTCGTGCTGCTCGACCAGCAGCACGCGCAGGCCGCGACCGGCGGCATCGCGGGCGATGCCGGTTCCGTTGATGCCGCCACCGATGATGGCGAGGTCGAAGTCGGCCATGGCCGCCGATGTGTGCGCTGATTCGCCGGGAAACGCCGCAGCAAGAGCGGCTTATCCGGCACAATCTGGGATGCGGCGCGTTAATGGCGGCTAAAGCACAGATATTGCCGGCAATTGCCAAATGAGCAGCGCCCGGCCATAAGCTGTCCCGCTAGGACCGACGATGCCCTCCCCCCGCCTGCTCGTGATCGAAGGCAATGCGCCGGCGAGCCTCGCCGAGCACGTCGCCGTCGGCGGCATCCCGGCACACCAGGGCTACGCCAATCTGCTGCGCGAATTGCTGCCGGGCGCGACCGTGGACAGCGCGCATCCCGCCGACACGGCGACCGCATTGCCCGACGGGCAGGCGCTTGAGGGCTATGACGGCATCGCCATTACCGGCTCCTCGCTGCACATCTATGACGGCGGCCCGGCGGTGACGCGGCAGATCGAATTGGTGCGCGCGGCGCTTGCAACCGGCACGCCGCTGTTCGGCTCCTGCTGGGGACTGCAGGTGCTCACGGTGGCGACCGGCGGCAGCGTGCGCAAGAATCCCAAGGGCCGCGAGATCGGCTTCGGCCGCGGCATCCGGCTGACCGAAGCGGGGCGCAAACATCCGATGTATGCCGGCAAGCTCGACGTCTTCAACGCGCCGACCGTGCATCTCGACGAGGTGGAGACCCTGCCGCCGGGCGCCACCGTGCTCGCCACCAATGCCGTGTCGGCGGTGCAGAGTGCCGAGTTCCATACCAAAGGCTCGGTCGCCTGGGGCGTGCAATACCATCCGGAATATCCACTGCGCGAACTTGGCGCCATCGTGCGCCGCATCGGCACGCGGCTGATCGGTGAAGGCTTTTTTGCCGATGCGCCGGCAGTGACGGCGTTTTCCCAGGACCTCGACACGCTCGACCGCGATCCCGACTGCAAACGGCTATCCTGGCGCTACGGCATCAGCCAGAACGTGCTCGACAAGAAGCTGCGCGTCAG
>DATJYA010000095.1:0-4487 GCA_035499835.1 Pseudolabrys sp. | reverse complement strand
AATCTGCAGACGGCGCAGCAGGGTCAGCAAGGCGACCAGGGCGACGACGATATGATGTCGGCGCTGGACGAATTGGGCGACATGATCCGCAAGCAGCAGCAGTTGCGCGACAAGACCTTCAAGCAGGGCCAGGACCAGCGCCGCAGCCAGCAGCAGGGCAAGGGCCAGCAGAATCAACTCGGCGGGTTGCAGCAGGACCAGCAGGCTCTCAAGGACCGCCTCAACAAGCTGCTCGAGCAGTTGCGCCAGCACGGCCTCGGCGATCCACAGCAGGGCCAGAACGGCGAGGGGCAAGGTCAGGATCAGCTTGGCAGCGCCGGCGAGGCCATGGGCGAAGCCGAGGGCGAACTCGGCGAGGGCGATGCCGACAGCGCGGTGGACAGCCAGGGCCGCGCGCTCGACGCGCTGCGCAAGGGCGCCCAGGGCCTGGCGCAGCAGATGCAGCAGAACGGCATCGGCATGGGTCCCGGGCCCGGTCAGCCTGGGCGCACCGGCCGCGCCCGCGCCCAGAACGACACCGATCCGCTGGGGCGGCCGCTGCACGGCCGCGAATATGGCGACGACACCGGGGTGAAGGTGCCGGGCGAGATCGACGCCCAGCGCGCGCGGCGGATTCTGGAAGAGCTGCGCAAGCGCTTCGGCGAGAGTTTCCGCCCGCAGCTCGAGCTCGATTACATCGAGCGCCTGCTCAAGGATTTCTGAGCGCTAGCGCGGAACCAGCGCCTCGCGCACCGCGCCCTTGATCTGCTCGGTCGAGACCGGCTTGGCGATCACGTCATGCACCAGGGCGTCAAGGCCGTGCGCGCGCTCGCGCTGGTCGGCATAGCCGGTCATCAGCATGATCGGCATGCCCGGGCGGTCGCGTCCGGCGGCGAGCGCCAGGGCGATGCCGTCCATGATCGGCATCTTCACGTCGGCCAGCAGCAGGTCGAATTCGCTGCCATAACGGTGCAGTGCCTCGAGCGCCTGGGCGCCGTTGCTGGCCGCCGTCAGCTCATGACCATCCTCGGCGAGCGCGCGCAACACCAGGGCGCGCACCGCGTCGTCGTCTTCGGCGATGAGGATGCGCGCCATGCGTTATTTCGCCCCGGCCATGGCGGCATCCTGAGCGTTGAAGAAGCGCACCAGGACGTCGACGGCGTCGGCCGGCGGCGCCGCGAGTCGGCTGTGGAAATCGAGCCGCTCGCCGGGCCCGAGAATGCTGCGCGTGGGCAGCGCGGTCCAGTTATAGATTTCCTGCCCCGAGGCATTGCGCAACGAGAAACGCAGCCGCGGCACGTCGGTCGGCGAATTCCCGGTGCTGACGATAGCGCCGTCGACGACCAGGGCGGTCACGCCGTTCTCGGTGGACTTGGAGATCTTGACGTCCTCGAACTTGAGATTGCGCAGATTGACCGGCAGGCCGATTGCGGCGAACAGCGAGGCGGTCTGCGGCAGATAGCGCACGACCTCGTTGCGGGCGCCGACCAGCGCGACGTTGAAGGCGATCAGCACCAGGATAATCGCAGTCCAGCGCGAGGAGCGCCGCTTGTTCTTGCGCCGGGCGCGCAACCGCTCGCGGCGGGCGGCAAAGCTTTGGGCCTCCTCGGCGTCGAGTACGGCGGCCGAGGCCTCGCCGATCCGGCCTTGGCCGATCGGTGGCACCAGCGATGGCGCGTCCGCGACGGGAATATCGCTGATTGGCGCGGGCGGGATTTCAACGGCAGCGGCGGCATCTTGTGCCGCCGACGCCTTGCCAATCACCTCCGCCGGCTCGCTGCCGAAATCGTCGGTATCCGCCGGCGGCTCCGCGGCCTTTGCGGCCGGCGGTGGGGGTGCGGCGTCAGGCTGTGCTTCGGCCTCGGCGATGAAGCCGCTGGCGTAGGTGCTCGTCTCCGCCGCCGTAGGCCCGCCGGCAAACCAGGTGGATTTGCAGCGCGCGCAGCGCACTGTGCGCCCCGACGGCGGCATCGCCGGCGGGTCGATCATGTAGGACGTGGCGCAGGTCGGACAGACGATCAGCATGGCAATCGCGGCTATTGACGCCCGGCAAGCTAGCAGCCGACCGTTAATGGACTGGAAACCATGGCGAAGCCGTGAAACGGCCTTTTGGCGGCATATCGGCCGGCAAACCGCGGTGGCAGCGCCATGATATTCCTGTAAAAGCGCGCGAATCGCGGGAAAGATGGGTTCTTGGGGCCATTCGGCGGCCCGCTGCGGGCCGCCGCCAGGGCTTTGCCAGACGTTGAGCGGGGTGGAGTGTGGTCCGATTCGAAAATGTCGGCTTGCGCTACGGGCTCGGCCCCGAGGTCCTGCGCGACCTCTCGTTCCGCATCGAGCCGCATTCCTTCCAGTTCCTCACCGGGCCCTCCGGCGCCGGCAAGACCTCGCTGCTGCGCCTGCTGTTCCTGTCGCTCAAGCCGACGCGCGGGCTGATCACGCAGTTCGGCCACGATGTCGCAACATTGTCAAAGGACGCGCTGGCGACCTTGCGCCGGCGCATCGGCATCGTGTTCCAGGATTTCCGCTTGCTCGACCACATGACCACTTACGAGAACGTGGCGCTGCCGCTGCGGGTGATCGGGCGGCCCGAGGATACCTATCGCGACGAAGTCATCGAGTTGCTCAACTGGGTAGGCCTCGGCGAGCGGATGTGGGCGCTGCCGCCGGTGCTTTCGGGCGGCGAGAAGCAGCGCGCGGCGATTGCCCGCGCGGTGATTGCACGGCCGCAATTGCTGCTCGCGGATGAACCGACCGGCAACGTCGATCCGTCGCTGGCACAGCGCCTGCTGCGGCTCTTCGTCGAGCTCAACAAGTCCGGCACCTCGGTGGTCATCGCCACCCACGACATCGCGCTGATGGATCAGTACGATGCCCGCCGCCTGGTGCTGCACGACGGCCGGCTGCACATCTATGACTGACACGGCAACTGAAGCTCCGCGCGACGATCTCAAGGCGCTGCCGCGCATCTTCGGCATGTTGCCGCGCTTCGACACCCCGCTGGTGCCACGCAATTCGATTTCCGGCCGCGCGCTCATTGCCGTGGTCGCGATCATGACCTTTCTTGCCTCGCTCACGACCGGGGCGGTGATGCTGATCGCGGCTTCGGCGAGCGAATGGCAGGCCGATGTCGCACGCGAGGTCACCATCCAGATCATTCCGGCGCCGGGCCGCGATGTGGATGCCGCGGTTACCAAGGCGGCTACGGTCGCGCGCGCCTTTCCCGGCATCGGCGAAGTGCAGGCCTATTCGAAGGAGGAGTCTTCCAAGCTGCTCGAGCCCTGGCTTGGGCAAGGCCTCTCGCTCGACGAATTGCCGGTGCCGCGGCTGATCGTGGTCAAGATCGGCGCCGGCGCCGCGCCCGACATTCCGCAATTGCGCCGCATGCTCGCGGAACAGGTGCCGGGCGCCACGCTCGACGACCATCGCGGCTGGATCGATCGCATGCGCACCATGGCCGGCACCGCGGTTGCCGCCGGCAGCGGCGTGCTGCTGCTGATGATCGCCGCTATGATGCTGTCGGTGACCTTCGCGACGCGCGGCGCCATGGCCGCCAATAAGCCCGTGATCGAGGTCCTGCATTTTGTCGGCGCCAAGGACGGCTACATCGCCGGGCATTTTCAGCGGCATTTCCTGCTGCTCGGGCTCGAGGGCGGAGCCATCGGCGGCGGCGGCGCGATCGCGCTGTTCGCCTTTGCCGGCCTGATCAGCCGCTGGTTCGCAGGTTCCGCCGGCGCCGAGCAGACGGCGGCGCTGTTTGGGTCGTTCTCCATCGGCTTCTCCGGCTATATTGCGGTGCTCGCTCAGGTCGTCCTGATCGCGCTGGTTACGGCGCTGACCTCGCGGCATACGGTCAACCGCACACTGGAGATGATCGACTGACATGCTGGCGGGTCTTGTGCGCTGGACCGGCTTTTTCACCATGGCGGCATGCGCGGTGGGCGCCTTGCTGCTGGGCGTCGGCTTTTTCTGGTTCGCGACCCAGGTTCCCGCCGAGGAGGCGACCCTTGACCGCGGCGCCGACGGCATCGTCGTGCTCACGGGGGCGGCGACGCGCATCCCTGACGCCATCGAACTTCTCGCCGCCGACCGTGGCAAGCGACTTTTGATCACCGGGGTGCACCGCGACACCAGCAAGCGCGAGATCGCGCGGCTCACCCCACTCTATGCGCGCTATTTCGCCTGCTGCATCGATCTCGACCGCTCCGCGCTCAATACCTTCGGCAATGCGCTGGAGATCAAGCGCTGGGCGCGCGAGCATAATTTCAATTCGCTGATCGTCGTCACCTCGAACTGGCACATGCCGCGTGCCATGGCCGAGGTCACGCACCAGCTTCCCGACGTCGCGCTGATCGCCTATCCGGTGCTGTCGGAACGGGTGAAGGCCGACCCGTGGTGGTCGAGCCTCGATACCGCGCGGGTCTATGTTTCCGAATATCTGAAATATCTCTTCGCATTGGCGCGCATGCGGATTGATCCCGACAGCTCGACGTGACGGAGCGCAATCC
>DATJYA010000094.1:0-6133 GCA_035499835.1 Pseudolabrys sp. | reverse complement strand
ACCGCCACGATGGCGATTATCGTGATCTGGCGGGTCTGGCGCTGGCCGCTGCTCGGCGCTTTGGCCTTGATGGTGCCGTTCCTGTTCATCGACCTGACCTTCCTCACGGCCAACCTGCTCAAGGTCGCCGAGGGCGGCTGGATGCCGCTGGCGCTCGGCGCTCTGGTCATGGCCATCATGTACACCTGGCGGCGCGGCAGCCGGCTGCTGTTCGAAAAGACACGCAAGCAGGAAATGCCGCTGCAATCGCTGGTGGCCAATCTGGAAAAGAAGCCGCCACACGTCGTCCGCGGCACCGCCGTCTTTTTCACCAGCGATCCGGAATTTGCGCCGACCGCGCTGCTGCACAGCCTCAAGCACTACAAGGTCCTGCACGAGAAAAACGTCATCCTCACCATCGTCACCGCCGATACGCCGCGCGTGTCCGAGGACGACCGCGTCAAGATCGCGCCGCTGTCGGCATTATTTTCGCGCGTCACGCTGCGCTTCGGCTTCATGGAAACCCCGAACGTGCCGCGGGCGCTGGCCATCGCGCGCAAGCTCGGCTGGCAATTCGACATCATGTCGACGTCGTTCTTCCTGTCGCGCCGGTCGCTGAAGCCGGCGGCGCATTCCGGTATGCCGCGCTGGCAGGACCGGCTTTTCATCGGGCTCACCCGCGCCGCCAATGACGCCACCGATTATTTTCAGATACCGACCGGCCGGGTGGTGGAAGTGGGAACGCAGGTCACGGTCTAGCGGCTGAAAAGTGAGATGCGTGGCGGCGCAGTTCCGGCTAAAACGGACTGCTCGCATGGAGTTGAGTTATGGCCGATGAAAATCCGCGCGCCGACGAGGTGCAGAATCTGACGCCCGAAGAGGTTGCGCGCGGGCTTGCCGAGGGCCGCATGCTGCTCGTCGACGTCCGCGAGCCGAACGAGACGGCCATCGAGCGCTATCCCGGCGCCGTCATCGTGCCGTTGTCGAGCTTCGATCCGGCCGACATTCCTGACCCGCAGGGCAAGCAAGTGGTTTTTGCCTGCCGCTCAGGCCGCCGCTCGGTCACCGCCGCGCTCGCCGCGCAGGATCAGGGCTTTGCCTATAAGTCGCACCTCGCCGGCGGCATCCTGGCCTGGAAGGCGGCGGGGCTTCCCACCGAAACCTGAAATCAGCCGCGCTTTGCGGGAACATCGTCCTCCGGCCGCCAGCGGCGGTGCAGCCAGAGCCATTGCTCGGGATATTCGCGGATCCAGCCCTCGATCACACCGGTAATGGCCTGCATGGTGCCGCCGATGTCGACGTTTCCCTGTGCGTCGCGGACCGGCGCGATCTCGCCGGTCATTTCGCCGCGAAAGCGGTTTCCCGGCAGGCGGACAATACGCACGCCGTGGATCGGGCAATCGAAATGCTGGGCCAGCCGCGCCAGCAGCGGGTTCGCCCGCGTCTTGCGGCCGAAGAATGTTACTTCGACGCCGCGGACATAGTATTGATCGACCAGCATGCCGACATGGGCGCCGCGCTTGAGCGCATTGGCAAGCTTCACCGGCGCTTCGAGGCTCGTGGGGATGAGCTCGCCCATCGTCGCTTCACGGGTTTCGCGCAGCCAGCGGTCGATGCCGGCAATGTTTGGGCGGCGATAGAGCACGGCGCTGTCGAGCTGGTGCCTGGCGGCGGACAGCGCCGGCAGTTCCCAGTTGCCGAGGTGGGCGGCAAAGATCAGCGCTGGCTTGCCATCGTTGGCGAGCCGCAAAAAACCATCGAGATTTTCCTGCGTGATCTCGATGCGGCCGCTGCCCTCGGGACGCGCGGGCGTGAAATCAAGGAGCCGGTCGAGATTGACAAATTCGGCGCCCATGCGCCCGAGATTGTCCCAGACGCCGCGTAGAATGGCGTCGATCTCGGCGGCCGATTTCGCCGGGAAGGCCGCGGCAAGATTGGCGCGACCGATTCTGTTCTCCGGCAGCAGTGGGCCGAGGCGGCGCATGAACGAGCTGGCAAAATTGGCCAGTCGGTCGGGATCGACACGCCGCAGTCCCTTGAGCAGGCCAAGCGCCAATGCGCCGACGACCGCGTCGCTTGTGCGCTTGGCGCCGCGGCGCAGGCGTCGCTTGGTGCGCCTCAACGCATTTGGCATCAGAAAGTCACGATGACTTTGCCGAACACTTGCCGGCTTTCCAGCCGCGCCAGGCCCCGCTCGAATTCGGCCAGCGGCACTTCGGTATCGATGACGGGCGTGATGCCGGCCGCCATCTTTGCCAGGCTGTCGCGGATATTGCGCAAGGACGAGCCGAACGAGCCGAAAATCTTGTACTGCTGCTGGAACAGCTGCATCAGATTGATGGTGACGCTCGGCCCCGCAGTTGAGCCGCAGGTGACCAGGCGGCCGCCGCGCTTGAGGCAGAACAGCGAGGCGTTGAAGCCCTCGCCGCCGACATGCTCGAACACGACGTCGACGCCCTTCTTTTTGGTGATCTTCCGCGTCACGCCCTCGAAGCGCTCGGTCTTGTAGTTGATCACGTGGTCTGCCCCAAGCGCCTTGGCTTTTTCCGCTTTGGCGTCGTCGCCGACGGTGGTGATGACGGTGCAGCCGATCGCCTTGGCCATCTTGATCGCGACCGAGCCGATGCCGGAACCGCCGGCATGCACCAGAATGGTTTCGCCGGGCTTGAGCTTGGCGTTGTCGAACAGCATGTGTTCGACCGTGCCGAAGGCAATCGGCGCGCAGGCGGCATCGCGCAGCGACACCGCCTCGGGCACCGGGACGATAAGGCGCGCCGGCATGTTGATGAGATCGCGGGCAAAGCCGTCGATGTGAAATCCCATGATGCCGCCGACATTTTCGCACAGATTGTCGCGGCCATCGCGGCAAGCCGCACAGGTGCCGCAGGTCAGCGCCCCGTACATCACGACCTTGTCGCCGGGCTTGAAGCCGGTGACGCCGGCGCCGAGCGACGCAATCTCGCCGGAGGCTTCGGCGCCGACCACCAGCGGCAGCTTGCGCTTGGTGAAGGCCATGCCGCGAAAGCCCCAGAGGTCGAGGTGATTGAGCGCCACCGCCTTGACGCGCACCTGCACCTCGTCCTCGCCCGGCGGGGGAGGAGCGGGCACATCGGCAAGCTCGAGCTTGCGGTCGGCGATCAGCGTCAGCGCGCGCATGATGGTGGGCTAGGGCGGAGCAGCGGTCACGCCGGCTCCAGTCCCATCACCAGCGAAACGTTTTGCCCACCGAAGCCGAAAGAATTTGAAATAACGTGGCGCAGTTTGGCGTCGCGCGCCTGGTTCGGCACTACGTCGAGCGGGATCGACGGGTCGGGGATCTCGTAATTGATGGTGGGCGGAATGCGCTGGTGCTGCAGCGTGAGCAACGAGAACACCGCTTCGACGGCGCCGGCCGCCGACAGTGAATGGCCGATCATGGATTTGTTGGACGAGATCGGCACGTCCTTCATGCGCTCGCCGAACACCGTGGAGACGCCGAGGCATTCCATCTTGTCGTTCTCCGGTGTGCCGGTGCCGTGAGCGTTGACATAGTCGATATCCGCCGGAGTAAGTCCCGCATCCTTGATGGCATTGGCGATGCAGCCGATGATCGGCTTGCCGTCGGGGCTCGAGCGGGTGCGGTGGAAGGAATCGGCGAGTTCGCCGCAGCCTTCGAGCACGCCGAGAATCTTGGCGCCGCGGGCCTTGGCCGCGTCATAGCTTTCCAGCACCAATGCGCCGGCGCCCTCGGCCATGACGAAGCCGTCGCGGTTCTTGGAGAACGGCTTGGCGGCAGCCTGCGGCGCTTCGTTGCTGGTGGAGAGCGCGGACAAAAGCGAAAACCGCACCACCGCCTCGGGGTTGATCGAGCCGTCGGTGCCGATGCACAGCGCCGCCTCGGTGTCGCCGCGGCGGATCGCTTCGACGCCAAGCTGGATGGCGCTCGCGCCCGAGGCGCAGGCGGTCGACAGCGAGATCGGCGAACCCTTAGTGCCGAATTTTTCCGCCAGTTCCTCGGCTACGGAGCCGAGCATGAAACGCTGATGATAGGCGGGGTAATCGCCGCTGACGCGCAGCAAGTCGCTGTAGGTGACTTTATCGTTGGCGCCGGCGCGCGCACTGAGCTCGAGCCGCTGCGGCCATTCGATCTCGATCGGCGGCACCGCCAAAAACAGCGGCCCGGGAAAATTGCCTTCGCTGCCGATGCCGGACTCGCCGATGGCCTCTCCAGCCGCCAGTTCGCCCAGCAGCGCGGTGAGCGCCGCCGAACTCGACTGCGCGCCTAAAAAATCGACGGTGCCGGCGATGCGCGTCTTCAGGCTGTCCACGGGAAAGCGGGTAATAGTGCGGATACCGGACTCTCCGGCGCTGAGCTTGGCCCAGTTATCGGTTTTGCCGGCGCCGAGGGAGGTGACCACGCCAACTCCCGTTACCACGATGATCGGCCGGCCCGCACTGTCCTTGGTTGACGCCATATCGGCTCTCCTTCACTCGATCCGCTCGACCAGGGCGAGACCTTCACCGCGCCAATGGCCGACACTGGTCACCAGAACTTGGTGCAATTCCCCGCTCATCGGCCGCTCCAGTCCCGTCGCATCATGCGGCGGAAACAGACTACCATGCGCCACCGCTATTGCCGCCAGCGCCACATTCATGGGGAATTGCGAATCCATCCCGTGACCGAAATAAGAGCCGGTTGCGCGAACGGCAAGATCGCCGTGGGCGGCAAGGAATTCGCGTTCTTCGCCGGTCGCGGGCTCGGTACCGGTGGCGCCGGACAGGGCGGCGACGTGCCCGGAGCGCAGCTTTGGCTTGATCTTGTCCCATAAACCGGCAAGCGCAGCGGCGATGCTCCCCGGCGCGCGCCGGGTGCGTTCGGAGATCACGGCCGAAAGCCGCGCCAGCGGCTTGGCTCCCCGCTTCTCCGCATAATCGCGCGCCTCGATCACCAGAAATGCGCCGAGCGAGCCGGGCACGAAGCCGGGATTGTCGCGACGCTCCCAGACCGGCTTATAGCGGTCCTTCAATACGAAATGGCCGAACTCGTAGAGCAAGATCACGTCCGGCCGCTCGCCATTGAAGGAGCCGCCGACGAGGGCGATGTCGCTCTGCCCGGAGGCAATGCGCGCGTAGGCGATGCGCACGGCGTCGACGCCCGCAGCTTCCTCGCCCATAAATGTGCGCGAAGATCCGGTCACGCCATGGACAATGGAAATATTGCCCGCCAGCAGATTGGACAGCTGCGCCAGGAACAAAGTGGGGCGCAGGTCGCTCATCAATCGTTCGTTGAGATAGGCGGCCTGATTTTGCGCCTGCGGCAGGCCGGAAAGAATACCGCTGTCGGCGGCAATATCGCGCTCGCCGGCGCCGGCGGCGACGATCATGTCCATGTGCGAGAGGATTTCGGTCTTTCCCTTGACGCCCGCGGAGTCGAGTGCAAGCCCGGCCGCGTAGGTGCCGATGCGCTGCCACGGCTCCATCTGCCGCTGGTCGCCTTTTTTCGGAATTTGCGTGTCGAAGTTCACCGGCGCCAGGGGATGCACGACGTAGGGCGCAAAAGTCGTTTCATCCGCGCCGGCGCGGCCTTCCATCAATTTTTGCCAATGGGCCTGTGGACCTTCGCCAAGCGTTGAGACGACGCCGACGCCGGTGATCCAGACCTCGCGTTGGGCCTCAGCCATCCGCCGGCGCCTCGACCTTGAGTCCCAATTCGGCGGCGGTTTTGAGCATCATCTTCGCCATCTCGGCATTGGGAAATTCAATCACCCGAAACGTGATCGTGGCGTCGCAGATCTGCTTGCCGTCACGCCGGATCGCCGCCTCGGTCATGGCATAGCCGGAGCCGTCATGGAGCAGATGCGCGTCGACCGAGAGCCGCTCGCCGGGGGTAACGAAGGTACGCAGCTTTGCCTCCTTTACCGCGGCGAGAAACGGCATGCGCTGGAAACGATTGAGCGCCACCAGCAGCCAGCCCGACGTCTGCGCCATGGCCTCGATCAGCAATACGCCCGGCATCAGCGGATAGCCGGGAAAGTGCCCTTCGAAGATGGTGCTTGCCATCGGAACAGTGGCCTCGCTGCTGATCTTTCGCTCGGCGAGCTTGAGGTCGACGACACGGTCAATCAGCTGGAAATATTCGAGACGCATTGCTCACGCGTGGTCAGGCGTTAGGCTC
>DATJYA010000093.1:0-2652 GCA_035499835.1 Pseudolabrys sp. | reverse complement strand
CGAGGCCGAGCATATGTGCATGTCGCTGCGCGGGGTGCAGAAGCCCGGCGCCTTGACGGTAACGACGCATTTCACCGGCGCCTTCCGCGACGTCGCGGACGAGCAGGTGCGGTTCATGACCATGCTGCGCGGGGCGCAACGGTAGCTTCCAGCAATTTCGCCTCACCCTGAGGAGCGCACCGACAGGTGGGCGTCTCGAAGGGTGAGGCCCTCGCGTTCATGCTCATCCTTCGAGACGCCAACCTTCGGTTGGCTCCTCAGGATGAGGGCAGCATGCTACGGTTACGCATCATGATCTCGTCCGCCGACCTTGAAGAAGGTTTAGCCTTCGCGCCGCAGTTCGGCGCCGACGGGCTGATCACGGCGGTCGCCACCGACGTCGCGACCGGCGAGGTGCTGATGGTCGCGCACATGAACGCGGACGCGGTCGCCAAAACCATCGAGACCGGCGAGGCCTGGTACTACAGCCGCTCGCGCAAGAAGCTTTGGAAAAAGGGCGAGAGTTCGGGCCACGTCCAGCACGTCAAGGAGCTGCGCGTCGATTGCGACCAGGACACGCTCTGGCTCAAGGTCGAGCAGCTGGGCGAGGGCGCCTGCCACACCGGGCGGCGCTCGTGTTTCTATCGCGCGGTGCCGCTGGGCAAGGCGGGCGAGGTGACGCTCGAATTTCGCGACGAAAAGACCTTCGATCCGAAAGCGGTCTACGGCAAGCCGTGAGCCGGCGTGCCTGTCTGGCGCCCGCGGTGCCGGCAGCTTTTGCGGCCTCCGCCTGCGGTAAAACGCGGTCCGCCGGGCTGGCTCGACTTCGCCGCCAAAAAGGAGTATTCACGCAGGCGAAGCGGGAGAGACCGGCTCCGCGATTCGGGGCCGGCGCCGAAGGAGCAACCGCCCCGGAATCTCTCAGGCAAAAGAACCGCTTCTAGATTTGATCTCTGAAGAGCGGAGCCAAGAGCTCCCGCCGATGGTGAAAGTCGCAAGCGGCAATGACGCCGTGGCGACGAAACTCTCAGGCCAAGGACAGAGGGGGCCGCAGTCGTGGGATCGCACGACTGCGCGCCGAGAACCTCTGGAGGGCTTGAGAATGACCCAATCATCCAACGATTTCGATGTGATCGTGCTTGGCGCCGGCGTCGTCGGCATCAACGCCGCCTATTGGAACCTGCGCAACGGCAAATCCGTCTGCATCGTCGACCGCCAGCCGGCGGCAGGGCTGGAGACGAGCTTTGCCAATGGCGGGCAGGTGTCGGTCAGCCACGCCGAGCCGTGGGCCAATCCTTCGGCGCCGTTGAAGGTGCTCAAGTGGCTGCTGCGCGGCGATGCGCCCTTGCTGTTCCGGCCGCGCCTCGACGTGCATCAGTGGCTGTGGATCGCCAAATTCCTCGTCGACTGCCTGCCCAAGCGCGCCGATCGCCACACCGCCGAGATCGTCAAGCTCGCGACCGAAAGCCGCGGCCTCATCCAGAAGATCAGGGCCGAGGAAGGCTTTCACTACGACGAGCGCGGCAAGGGCATCCTGCATTTCTACCGCAGCCGCCGCGAGTTTGACGCGGCGATCCCGGTCGCCGAACTGATGCGCAAATATGGCTGCGACCGCCGCGTCATCGGCGTCGACGAGGTGGTCGAGATCGAGCCGGCGCTCGCCGAAAAGCGCGACGAGATCGTCGGCGCGACCTATACCGCGGGCGATGAAAGCGGCGACGCGTTGAAATTCACGCAGGAGCTCGCGCAGGTGTGCGAAAGAATGGGCGCGGCGTTCTGCTACAATCACCAGATCACCAACCTCGATGCCGACCGGCGGCGCGGCGAGGTGCGCTCCGTTGAAGTCTGCGGGCCGGACGGTTACCGCACGCTGCGCGCGCGCGACGTCATCGTCAGCCTCGGCTCCTGGTCGGCGCCGTTCCTGCGGCCGCATGGCGTGCGGCTCAACATCTATCCCGCCAAGGGCTATTCGGTGACCATCCCGAGCAACGGCTCGAACACCGCGCCGGTGACGAGCCTGACCGACGACGAATTCAAGCTGGTCTATTCCAATCTCGGCGGCCGCCTGCGCGTCGCCGGGACTGCCGAGCTGTCGGGCTATTCGCGCAATCTCAACGAGACGCGCTGCCAGGCGATCCTGCGCTGCGTGAAAAACCTGTTCCCGCGCGCCGGCAATTTCGAGGCCGCTTCGTTCTGGACCGGCCTGCGGCCGGCGACGCCGTCCAACATCCCGTATGTCGGGCGCACGCGCTACCGCAACCTGTGGCTCAACACCGGCCACGGTACGCTGGGCTGGACCATGGGCGCGGGTTCCGGCTTCCGCATCGCCAACATGATCGCGGCGGGCGAAGGGCCGCTGGTGGCCTAGCCGCCGCTGACGCGCGCGAGCAGCGCCTGCGACCGCGCGAGATGCGGGCGGTCGTACATCTTGCCGTCGATGCCGACGGCGCCGGCGTCCGGTCTGGCGGCAAAGGCGGCAACGATGGCCCTGGCCTTGTCGATCTCGCTTGCGCTCGGCGTGAACACCTCGTTGATAACCGCGACCTGCGCCGGATGGATAGCGAGGCGCCCGGCAAAACCGTCGCGCCGCGCCTCCGCGGTATCGCGGCGCAAGCTTTCCAGATTGCGGAAATCGACGTGGATGGTCTCGTAGGCCGGCACCTTGGCGGCGGT
>DATJYA010000092.1:0-8598 GCA_035499835.1 Pseudolabrys sp. | reverse complement strand
GATCGCAAGCGCGCCGCGGCGATCGCTGCCGTGGCCCAGGAAATTGCCGACGGCAAGCTCGACGATCACTTCCCGTTGCTGGTCTGGCAGACCGGCTCGGGTACCCAGACCAACATGAACGTCAACGAGGTGATCGCCAACAAGGCCAACGTCGCGCTTGGCGGCGCGCTCGGCGCAAAGACGCCGATCCATCCGAACGATCACGTCAATATGAGCCAGTCCTCGAACGACAGCATCCCGACCGCGATGCACATCGCGGCGGCGATGCAGATCAAGCGCCACCTGCTGCCGGCACTCGCGGCCCTGCACGCCGCCCTCGACGACAAGGCCAGGGCATTCGCGCCAATCGTCAAGATCGGCCGCACCCATACGATGGACGCCACGCCACTGACCCTCGGCCAGGAATTCTCCGGCTACGCCGCACAGGTGAAATCGGCGATCGAGCGCGTCAAGCTCGCGCAGGAGCAACTCTATCCGCTGGCGCAGGGCGGCACCGCCGTCGGCACGGGCCTCAATTCGAAGCCGCAATTCGCCAAGGCCTTCGCCGGCCGCATCGCCCGGCTGACCAAATTGCCGTTCGTTTCCGCGCCGAACAAATTCGAGCACATGGCCGGCCACGACGCTTACGTATTCGTGCATGGCGCACTCAACGCCGCGGCCACCGCGCTGTTCAAGATCGCCAACGACATCCGCCTGCTCGGCTCCGGGCCGCGCTCGGGGCTCGGGGAACTCATCCTGCCGTCGAACGAGGCCGGCTCCTCGATCATGCCCGGCAAAGTCAACCCGACACAGAGCGAGGCGGTGACCATGGTCTGCTGCCAGGTGTTCGGGAACCAGACGACGATCACCGTCGCCGGCAGTCAGGGCCATTTCGAACTCAACGTCTACAAGCCGGTACTTGCCTACTGCATGATGCAGTCGATCCGCCTGCTTGGCGACGTGGCGCGCTCGTTCACCGACAATTGCGTGGTGGGGATCAAGGCGAATGAAGCGCGCATCCGCGAACTGACGCAACGCTCGCTGATGCTGGTAACGGCGCTGTCGCCGCGCATCGGTTACGACAAGGCGGCGCAGGTGGCCAAAGCCGCGCATGCCAATGGAACGACCCTGCGCGAGGAAGCGTTGCGACTCGGCTTCATCAGCGGAGAGGAGTTCGATCGGCTGGTGCGGCCGGAAAAGATGACGCGGCCGCGATGATCGAGTTCCCGACTTGCTAAAGTTACCGTAACTCGCGGCGGCGCGCCGCCCCTGCTGCCCAAACGCGCGCAACGTAAAGGTGCATAGGCCGAGGCTATTGGTTAGGCGCAAAATGTATAACAATAACCTGGCCGCGCAGGTTTAGGTGCTATTTTACTGACATCTTGTGTTGATTTTAACAATACAAAAAATTTCCCCAAGGTTTCTTCTCTGCATTGTTCGACCGCGCCATAGTATTTATTGCAACCTCATAAAATATACATCGGACAGTGTAGGGCTACCGCGTTTCTATATATCTTTGTCTTGGAGGTATTCATTGGCGCTCGTGCATGGCTCTACTCGGATAAACTAAGCGTGTCTTGAATTAAGTCCGGAATGTGGCGCACTCTCATCGATACGATCTTGTGGATCGTCCGGCGCAATTCGGGCGGTTCGCCACTGTAGCGGCGCATTTGGCGATGAAGCAGTGGAACCGTCAGTGGTTCGAACCCCAAGGGTGTCCGGTCACAGTTGAGACGCGACATGGCTGACGTGGTCAATCTCAGGACGTTGCGAAAGCGCGCCAGGCGGCGTCTGGACGACCTTGTCGCCCAGGCCAATCGCCTTGCCCACGGCCGCACCAGGAGTGGGCAACAGCTCGATACGGCACGGCGAGCCAAGGTCGATCGCGATCTCGAACAACACCGGATAGAGAGAGGAGACGGCCGATGAAATCGCCCGTTATCAAGCGTTCGATCGTCATTGCGGGTCACAAGACCAGTGTCAGTCTCGAAGACGCGTTCTGGAAGGGCTTGAAGGACATCGCCGGCGACCGGGAAATGACCCTGTCCAATCTGGTGGCATCGATCGACACCGACCGCCGCCATGGCAACCTTTCGTCGGCAATCCGCCTGTTCGTGCTCGATCACTACCGCACGCTGACCGGCGAGGAGCGGCGTCTGTCCGGCGGCAGGGTCGAAGGCCGGCACGAGGGCGGCGGCGACTTGATCGGCGTGCGCGCGGCGCCGTCAATGATGCGGGTTGACTGACGCCTCTGGCGCCTGCCGCGGAATCGGCACTGGTTTGATATCGAGAGGCGCCGGCAATGCCGGCGCTTTTTTCGTCGGTGGTGGTACCGCCGGCGGCGGCGGAGGCGCCGGAAGCGCCTGTGCCGCGCTCTCGATCGCCTTCAGCCGCTTCGACTGGGTATCGATGGCGCGCAGCGTCAGCCATCCGCTGAGCGAGGAGGCATCGACCGTGCGTGCCGGCGCCGCGAGCGGCCCGTTCAGCGCGATGAAGATATCCGGCCGGGCGCCATTGGTCTGTGCGGGTCCGGACAGCACCAGCCGCCCGTCGAGGGCGCCGTCGGTGAGATCGAGGCTGCCACCAACCGACAACGCCGAATTGTCTGCCTCGACACCGATATCGTTCAGCCGCGCCTGGCCGGCGTTGATGGCGATGTCGCCTTGCGCGCGCTTGACGGGAAAGCGGCCGCTTTCAAGCGCCCTGTTGACCACGCCGGATACACGAGCGGCATCGGGCGTCACGCTATCGCCGATCGATCGCTCGACGGCATCGAAGACACGAGGATCAAGCCCGGCCAGATATCCATCATTCAGCGCGAGGCTGCCGGAGCCGCGCAGCGAGCCAATCAGCGCGGCGGCACTGAAGCCCGAGCCCTCGATATCCGCCGCGACGTCCATCGTGCCGCTGACCGGCGGCCGTGCCGCAGCGCCCAGCAGACTGGCAGCGTCGGCGCCGGCGACCGCGAGTTTGCCGTGCGCGGCGAGACCTGAATCGGTCGCACGCAACGACAACTGGCCGGTGAAGCGGCCGCCGGCCAGTCCGCCAGTCATGTCGTCCAGCGCAACCGCGTCCTTGCCGAAGCGTAACGCGCCGTGGAAGTCGCGCAGGGCGAGCCGCGACGTGATGCTGGCGCGCTGAACGCTGAGAGCCACCTGCCCGTTCATGTCGCCCATGACGCCGCCGGCAAACGGCGCGCTCGACCAGACGGCACCGTTATTGCCGGCCGCCAGCGCCGGCGTACCAACAAGACTGGCGATCAGATCTTCCGCATCGAGCACATCGGCATCGAGCGCGCCGTCGATCCGGCGCGGCGGCGCGGCCGAGAAGGCCAGATGACCGCGAATATTCGAGGCGCCGAGCCTGGCGTCCACGTCATCGAAGCGAATCCCCGAGTCGGCATAGGCAATGCGCGCGTTGACGCTCAAACCGCTCGCGGCCAACCGCAAGGTGCCGTTGAGATCGGCCGCGTCCGGCCCGGAAATTTGCATCGCCAGCCGTCCCGGCCCCTTGCCCGCCGCGGCGACGCGATCGAGGCCGATGAGCCTCAACAGCGCCGCACCATCGTCGGCGTTGACGGTCCCGTCGATCCGTACGTCGGCAAGGGTGCGCCTCGCCCAATCGCCGCGCAGTTGGACCACCGTGTCGAGATGCATGGCGTCGGCGTCGCCGGTCAGTGTCAGCTTGGCCGCGGCGGCGTCCTGTTCGTTGCCAACGTCGAACGTCGCATGCAATTTGCCGCGGCGGATGCGATCAAGCGCGGTTGTCAACGGGCTGTCCGGAAGAACTCTCGCGGCGAGCGCGGCGACAGCGGCGGTCTGCTTGAGTTCGACGTCGAGCGCCAGCGAGCCGCGCGGGACATGCCCGCCGCTGTCGATCTGCCCGCTCGCCGACAGCGAATTGCCGCGAACATCGCTCAACGCCAGACGGTCGATCTGCAAGCCGCTGCCGTCCACCTTGAAGCTCGCGCTGGCATTGCGCGCGTCGATGCCGGCGAAACTGGCGCGGCCGATATCGGCCTTGATGACCATCTCCTGCGGCTGCTGCAGGTTGGAGCCCGCCACCAACGCCTTGCCGAAGTTCAGCGCGCCATCAAGGTCGAGTTCAGGTGCGGCAAGCTCGGCTTCAAGCCGCGCCGGGCGCGCGCCCGCGGCGAAGGCATAAAGCAGGCGGCCGCTGATCGGCCTGTGATCGAATTCGGCAGTGAGGCGCTCGATCGCCAATTTCTCGTCCGACAGGGTCAGATCGCCGCGCAGGCGCAACGGCCGTAGCCCGCCCTGCGCCGGCTCGGCATGGCCTTCGATCCAGGCGGCCAAGGCCCTCGGATTGCCGGCCTCGATGTCCACCGGGCCGTTGAAGGCTGCGCCACTGGCGTCGGACACAAGCTCGCCGCTCAGCCGCACCTTGGTAAAGCCGGGCGCGCGAAACTCGAAGCGATCAAGGCTCCAGCCGCGGGAACTGCTGGAGAGATCGCCACGTAAACTTTCGACAGTGTCGCCACCAAGCGTAATGCGGTCGATGCCGACTCCGACCCGCACCGGAATCGTCGGCCGGAACGCTGCGGCGGCAAGTTCGGTCAGCGTGCGCACGGCCGCGGCCGGCGGCGAGCGGCCGGTCTCGGCGGCAAAGGTGCGATCAAGGTCGATCTGCCGGCCGGACAAGACGCCGTCGAAACGCGGCTGTTTGCCGAACTTGAAATCGGCGGTGCCGGTCAGTTTGAGGCCCTGCTCCTCGGAACCGTACTGAAATTCGAGCTGCGGCATCAGCGCCGCGGCGGCGCCGATTTTGATCTTGCCGCTCGCCCGCCACGGCTGCGTCACCGACGCGGCGCGGGCCGACGCGATGCCGACGGGCTGGGCGAAGCTCAAGGTTCCGTCGAAGGACGGCGCGCCATTAGTGATAGCCAGGGCGCCGTCCGCTTCGATGCTGAGCGGATGGCTGACGGGATCGATATTGAGGTGGACCTTGATCGTGCCGTCGTCGGCGGCCCGGCCGGTGGAGACGCGAAACGGATAAAGCTCGCCGCCGACATTCGCGGCTCCCTCGCCCTTGAATGGGCCGAGCAGCGAACGCGCCTCGCCGTTGAACCAAAGCTTGTCGAGAACGACGCTGCCGCCGTTGGCGGCGTCGGTCAGCGTTACCTGCGAATCCTCGATGCTCAGCCGGTCGATGGACAGCGACTCGGGGCTGAAATTGAATGGAATGGCCGGCGCCTGCACGTGGCCGCCGGCATCGAGCCCGAGGCGCAGCCGGGCGCCGGCCAGATGCAATTCCGCAGCGTGCCATTGCCCCCGCATCAGCGGGCCGAGCGCGAACTCGATGCCGAGCGAGCGGGCGGCAACCGTGTCGCCGCCTTTGCCAAGCGCGATGTCATGCAGCAGCAGCCGCGGCGACGGCAGCAGCCGCGCCTCGATCGCGCCGCTCACCTTCATATCGACGCCGATCAGATGGCCGGCTTCGGCCTCGAACACCGAACGATAGCCGCTCCAATCGATCAACAGCGGACCGATCAGCGCCGCCACCAGGGCCAGGATGATCGCGATCGCCAGTCCGAGCAATGTCGTCTGCAACGGCCACTCCCGCGCCGGGCGACGCTGCCCGGCGGTGCTGCTTCAATGGGGAAAATGTACGCTTTTTTTGCCGGCTCTTGGCGGCAAATCTGTGTCGCAAAACCGTCGTCATGCCGGGACGCCCGCAAGGGCCCGCTCCGGAACGGCCACGACTAGGAAAGCGCGACGATCTTGCCCGGGTTCATGATGTTCTGCGGATCGAGCGCGCGCTTGATCGCGGCCATGGCGGCAAGCGCCGGCGCGCCGTGTTCCGCAAGCAGATATTTCATCTTGCCCTGGCCGACGCCATGCTCGCCGGTGCAGGTACCGTCCATGGACAGCGCCAGTTCGGCCAACTTGTCGATCAGGATCTTGGCGCGCCTGACCTCGTCGGCGTCGCTCATGTCGACCAGCAGCGACAGATGGAAATTGCCGTCGCCGACATGGCCGAGGATCGGCGCCACAAGATTGAGCGCGGCGATCTCCTTTTGCGTGGCATTGACGCATTCGGCGAGCCGCGAAATCGGCACGCAGACGTCGGTGGCAAACGCCGATGCGCCCGGCCGCAGGTGCCGCGCCGCCCAGTACCCGTCGTGCCGCGCCTGCCACAGCCGATTGCGGTCCTCCGCTTTGGTCGCCCAGTCGAACGGTCCGCCGCCGAGTTCGGCGACGATTTCGCCGAAGCGTTCGGATTGTTCGGCAACGGTCGCCTCGCTGCCGTGAAATTCGACGAACAGCGTCGGCACTTCCGGCAGCGTCAATTTGGAATAGACGTTCGACGCCTTGATCTGCAACGCGTCGAGCAGCTCAATGCGCGCAACCGGGATACCTGACTGGATGGTGAGGATTGTTGCCTGGCAGGCGGCGTCGACCGAAGGAAACGGGCAAACGCCGGCGGAAATCGCTTCCGGAATTCCCGACAGCTTCAGCGTCAGCTCGGTGATGACCCCGAGCGTGCCTTCCGAGCCGACCATCAGCCGGGTGAGGTCGTAGCCGGCGGAAGTCTTCTTCGCCCGCCGCGAGGTTGTCATCACCTCGCCATTCGCCGTCACCACCTGCATCGCCAGCACATTGTCCTTCATGGTGCCGTAGCGCACCGCGTTGGTGCCGGAGGCGCGCGTCGCCGCCATGCCGCCGAGCGAAGCGTCGGCGCCCGGATCGATCGGGAAGAACAGTCCGCGGTCGCGCAAATGCTCGTTGAGTGCCTTTCGGGTAATGCCGGGCTCGATGACGCAGTCGAGATCCTCGGCATGCACCGCCAGCACCTTGTTCATGTCGCGGAAATCGATCGATACGCCGCCATACGGCGCGTTGACGTGGCCCTCGAGCGAGGAGCCGATGCCGAAGGGAATGACCGGCGTGCCATGTGCGGCGCAGATGCGCACGATCTGCTGCACGTCCTCGGTGCTGGCTGGGAACACCACGGCGTCGGGCGGCTGATTTGCGATCCAGGTCAGCGTATTGCCGTGCTGCTCGCGCACCGCCTGCGAAGTGACGACGCGGTTGCCGAAGGCCGCGGTGAGTTCGCGGATGGCGCTGGCGATGGCGGGCCGAGTTCGATCGGCGGTAGCGGCTTCAGAACTCACTGCAAAACCCGGATGAATTGAGGCTATCCCGCAACCTGTCGGGCCGGCGCGCAGAGGTCAAGCTCCGGCTTTCGGCCGAAGGTCGCTAGCACCACCAGTATTCGACCGGCGGCGGCTCGGCCTTCGGCGGCGGCGGGCTGCTGTTCGCGGCGGAGATGGCGTAGGCCACCACCATCAGCGCAAGCGCGAACAGATAAGCCGCTTTCGCGAGCTTACGGATCATTGTTTTCGCCTCCCACGGCGTTTTGGGAAGCATAGCCACGGGATACCGCGCGGTGCAGCTATCGTTAATGTTTGGTTAACGCGTGGACGGCGTCCAATCGCTGGCGTAGGTTTCGCGGCGTTTTTGCCTCGAAACGGAGTTCATTCATGGCTGGTCCCGTGATTGCCGTCACCGATTCGGTGTTTCCCTCGCTCGATCCGGCCAAGGCGGCGCTGGCAAAGCTCAATCCGACATTTCGCATGTCGAAAAGCGCCAATGCCGAGGACATCCTGGCGGTGGCGCGCGACGCCGACGCCATCCTGGTGACCTACGCCAAATTGACGCGCGATATCCTGATGCAGACTACGAGGTGCAAGGCGATCGGCCGCTTCGGCCTCGGCGTCGACAATATCGACCTGCCGACCGCCAAGGAGAAAGGCATCCTCGTCAATTATGTGCCGGACTATTGCATCCGCGAGGTGTCCGATCACGCCATGGCGCTCCTCCTGGCGCTGATCCGCAAGATTCCGCTGTCGAACAAACTGGTGCAGAGCGGCCGCTGGGAGATGCCGGCGGTGGTGCCGATCCGCCGCATCGAAGGCACGGTGCTCGGCCTCGTCGGCTTCGGCCATATCCCGCGGCTCGTGGCGCCCAAGGCGCAGGCCTTCGGCATGAGGGTGATCGCCTTCGATCCGTTCGCCAAGGCGGAGGTGTTCAAGGCCGCCAAGGTCGAAAGCGTCGATTTCGACGCGCTGCTGAAGACGTCCGATTACATTTCCGTGCACGCGCCGCTGACGCCGCAGACACGCGGCATGATGAACGCGGAGGCCTTCGCCAAGATGAAGAAGGGCGCCTACCTGGTGAACACCGCGCGTGGGCCGCTGATCGACGAGGCCGCGCTTGTCGCCGCGCTTGACGCCGGGCAGGTCGGCGGCGCCGGGCTCGATGTCGTTGCGGTGGAGCCGCTGGCCAAGGAATCCCCCCTGCTCGGCCGCGACAACGTGATCGTCTCGCCGCACACCGCCTTCTATTCCATTGAGGCGCTCGAGGAATTGCAGAGCAAATGCGCGAGCGATGTCGCCCGCGTGCTCTCGGGCGAAAAGGCAATCTATCCGATCAGCGCATGAGCCAGCACAATGAGTTCGCGGCGCCGTTCGTCTCCTCGGTGATGACGGTCGAGCCGCAATGGATCGACTACAACGGCCACCTCAACGTCGCCTATTACAACGTGCTGTTCGACCGCGCGGTGGACGAGCTTTACGAGCTGCTCGGCCTCGGCCCC
>DATJYA010000091.1:0-8619 GCA_035499835.1 Pseudolabrys sp. | reverse complement strand
CTCGGCACTACGCTGGCAATCGAATTGCCGGTGACGCAGGCGGCCGTGCCGCAACTGGAAAGCGATGCCGATGAGTGAACCCTCCCCGATTGTGCTTGTGGTTGACGACGAGATTCAGATCCGGCGCTTCCTGCGCGCCGGTTTCGAGCTCAATGGCTTTGTCGTGCATGAGGCCGGCACCGGCGCCGAAGCCATTCGCGCGGCAACGCTGCGGCCGATCGACATCGTCATCGTCGACCTCGGCCTGCCCGACATGGACGGCTCGGAGGTCGTGGAGCGCATCCGCTCCTGGTCGAGCGTGCCGATCATCGTGCTCTCGGTGCGTTCGAGCGAAGCGCAAAAGGTGCACCTGCTCGAGCTGGGCGCCGACGACTACGTGGTCAAGCCTTTCGGCATGGCCGAATTATTGGCGCGCGTGCGCGTGGCGCTGCGCCGGCAAATGCGCGCAGCAAGCGGGGAGCCCAAGGTCACCGTCGGGCCGCTGACCATCGATCTCGCGACC
This sequence comes from Pseudolabrys sp., assembly GCA_035499835.1. GTDB lineage: Bacteria > Pseudomonadota > Alphaproteobacteria > Rhizobiales > Xanthobacteraceae > Pseudolabrys. Next base: position 8,117 of record DATJYA010000091.1, on the reverse strand, counting down.
CGCGCGGTCCTGCTCAACGACGTGCGGCTGACGCTGACGCCGAAGGAGTACCGGCTGCTGCAGGTGCTCGCCCAGCACGCCGGCAATGTGGTCACGCATCAGCACCTGCTGAAGGAGGTCTGGGGCTCGATCCACGTCCATGACACCCATTATTTGCGCATCTTCGTGCGCAAGCTGCGGCAGAAGATCGAGCCGCAGCCGGACAGCCCGCGCATCCTGGTCACCGAGCTCGGGGTCGGCTACCGGCTGGCGCAATCGGGCGCCGACGCCGAGACCAGCCAATGGACCGCGGAAACTCCGGCCAAAACCGAGCCCTGACCGGCTTTCTTGACAGGCGGCGCCCTTCCCCGTCATAAGCATGCGTGAACGCGGACCTTCGGGTCCGCGTGCTTTTTCGAGGGACATTTAAGTCCCTCAAAACACACAACAAACCGACTGAAAGAAGCCGGTCCGGAAGGTTCCGAGCACCGGGATCGAACACAAAGGGACGAATGATGTTCGCAGTCATCAAAACCGGCGGCAAGCAGTACCGTGTTGCCCCCGAGGACATTATCCGGGTCGACCGCGTCAGCGGCCAGCCTGGCGAGATCGTCGAGTTCGGCGAGGTGCTGGTGGTCGGCGGTGACACGCCGCAGATCGGCGCCCCGGCGGTCGCCGGCGCGACGGTGGCCGGCGAGGTGCTGCAGCACAGCCGCGGCGACAAGGTGATCGCCTTCAAGAAGCGTCGGCGCAAGAATTCGCGCCGCAAGCGTGGCTATCGGCACGAATTTTCCGTGATCCGCATCACGGAAATCCTCACCGATGGCGCCAAGCCTTCGAAGGAGGCCAAGCCGCGGCCTCAACGCGCGCCCAAGCCGCCGGCCGAGACAATGGCGGAAGCCGCCGCGGATGCGGCCCCGGCCGAAGGCAAAACCAGGGCGAAAAAGCCGGCCACGAAAAAGCCCGCCAAAGCGGCCACAAAAGGTAAGAAGAAGTGAGATGATTCCTTCACGGAATCGGTGTACATAGTAAGCGAATTCGAGAGACCACGATGGCGCACAAGAAAGCAGGCGGATCTTCACGCAACGGACGCGACTCGGCGGGCCGTCGACTTGGTTTGAAGTCGACAGGCGGCGAGATCGTCGTGGCCGGCAATATTCTCGCGCGCCAGCGCGGCACCAAATGGCATGCCGGCCGCAATGTCGGTGTTGGCAAGGATCACACGCTGTTCGCGCTCGTTAACGGAAAGGTTCAGTTCGCTACCAAAGCCAAAGGCCGCACCTACGTGTCCGTTGTACCGATGACGGAGGCTGCGGCCGAGTAAGACGGTAGACTCAAATCGAGGTCTGCCGGTCATTCAGTCGAACCGGCGGGGCTCATGGGCTCTGAGAGGGGGAGACGGGTGTCCGGCTCCCCCTCTCCGCTTTTGAAACAGGAGCCTTAAAGCCATGCTGCAGGAAATACCGACCGAGAGCTTCCGCGAAGGCAGTATCCCCGTCCTCGAGACCAAGCGGCTTGCCTTGCGCGCGCCGCGCCTCGAGGACGCTAAAACGGTGGCAGCGCTCGCCAACGATCGCCGCATCGCCGAGAACACCGCGCGCATTCCGCATCCGTACAGGCTTTCCGATGCCGAGAGTTTCATCGGCGGGGCGGGCAAGGCGGGCGAAGCGGCGTTCCTGATCACCTTGCACAACAAGAAGGTGATCGGCGCCTGCGGCATCATGTTCCACTCCGACGATATGCCGGAACTCGGCTACTGGCTGGGCGTGCCCTATTGGGGCAAGGGCTTCGCCACCGAAGCCCTGCACGCGCTGATCGATTATGCCTTCACCGATCTCAATCACGAGGCGCTGCAGGCGGGCAGCCGCGTCACCAATCCGGCGTCGCGCCGGGTGCTGGAGAAGTGCGGATTCCAGTGGACGGGCGTGGGCCTCTACCGCATCAACTCGATCAAGTCCTCGGCACCGATCGACCGCTTCCGGCTCGAACGCAGCATCTGGTCGGCGCTCAAGGACTGGGGCAGCGTGAAGCGGGCGTCCTGATCTCCGAAAGGCGCCCTCCCTTGGCCGAGGGAGGGCCGCTGGCGTTCGCCTGCAACTTGCGCAAGACTTGGCGCCGTTGCGACGAAATCCCGGGGAAGGACGTCATGGCCTACGATCTCGAGCAATTCATCGCCGACTGCCGGACTACTCTTGCACACGATCCCGGCCGGTCCGGACGCGAGCAGATTCGGCAAAATCTCGAACGCCTGCTCGGCAACGGCGAATTCGTCGAAACGTATTGCGGTGACGATGCGCCGCGCGGGCTGAAGGTTCTCTACGAGGACCCGAATCTCGGCTTTCAGGTGCTCGCCCACATCAATGACAAGGCCCGCGTCTCGCCGCCGCACGACCACGGCGAATCCTGGGCGATCTACGGCCAGGCCACCAGATACACCGACATGACCGAATGGGCGCGCGAGGACGACGGCAAGGATCCGAAGCACGCCAAGCTCAAGCCGATCAAGAAGTACCGGCTCACGCCCGGCCAGGCGGGCATCTACCAGGACGGCGCCATCCACTCGATCGATTATCCCGACTACGCACGCTTCGTGCGCGTGACCGGCACCAATCTGGACAAGATCAACCGCATCAAGATCGATCTGAAAACCGGCGCGGTCGAGCAAATGTCGCCGCAGCAGGCGACATGAACCTGCACGCTGCCGCCAGAACGGCGAAGCTTCGCCCCGTCGACGCTGCGGCGGTCAGGGCCATGCTCGGCGACGGCGCCGAGCTGGCGCTGATCGATGTGCGCGAGGAGCTCACCTTCTCGCAAAATCATCTGCTGTGGGCGCGAAACGTGCCGCTGAGCCGGCTCGAATTGCGTTTTGCGCGGCTGGTGCCGCGCAAGGCGACGCGCATCGTGTTGTGCGACGACAATGACGGTCTCTCCGCCCGCGCCGCCGACGTCCTGGCGCGCGCCGGCTACAGCGACCTTTCCTGCCTCGATGGCGGCGTGGCGGCCTGGGAGAAAGCCGGCTTTGTGACCTTCTCCGGCGTGCATGTGCCAAGCAAGGCCTTCGGCGAATTCGTCGAGCACAACAGCGGCACGCCCAATATCAGCGCCAAGGAACTCAATGCGCTGATGCAGAGCGGCGCCAAGATGGTCGTGCTCGACAGTCGGCCGTTCGATGAATATTCGCGCATCTCGATCCCCACCGGCATCGATGTGCCGGGCGCCGAACTCGTCTTGCGCGTGCACGACATCGCGCCTTCGCCGGACACCACCATCGTGGTCAACTGCGCCGGCCGCACCCGCAGCATCATCGGCGCGCAGTCGCTGATCAATGCCGGAGTGCCCAACAAGGTGATGGCGCTGCGCAACGGCACCATGGGCTGGCACCTCGCCGGCTTCACCTGCGCCAGCGGCAAGACCGACCGCGCGCCGGACGTATCGAGCGGCGGCCTGGCCTGGGCCGTGTCGGCGGCCGGGGAGGTCGCACGCCGCTGGAGCGTCGAAACCATCGACCGCGCCGCGCTTGAGCGTTGGCTCAAGGATGACACACGGACAACTTATGTCTTCGACGTGCGCGATCCTGCCGAATACAAGGCTGGTCATCTGCCCGGAGCGATCTCCGCGCCCGGCGGCCAACTGGTACAGGCGACCGACATCTACGCCGGCGTGCTTGGCGCACGCATCGTCTGCTGCGACAACAAGAAAGCGCGGGCGCTGATGACCGCGTCGTGGCTCAAGCAGATGGGCTGGAAGGATGTCTATGTGCTGCCGGAGGCCGGCAGCGAAACCGATGCGCCGGAAGCCACGGTGCTCGGCTCGGCGCCGGCTGAGGCCGCCATCGAAGCCTCCAAAGTCCTCGAAATCGACGACGTGACGGTGATCGATCTTTCGCCCAGCCCGCAATACCGGCGCGGCCATATCCCCGGTGCCTGGTTTGCCATCCGCGGCCGGCTCGACTGCGCGCTGCCCAAGATCCCGCTGCGCGGCACCGTGGTCCTGACTTCCGAGGACGGCATGCTCGCCGGTCTCGCCGTTGAGAAAGTGCGCGCTTTGACCGGCGCGCCGGTTCGCTGGCTCAAGGGCGGCAATGCCGGCTGGACCGCTGCCGGCTTCCCGCTCTCGACGTCCGAGAAGATGGCGGACGAGCCGCTCGACGTGTGGCTCAAACCCTACGAGCGGCCCAACGACAACGAGGCGGCGATGAACGCCTACCTTTCGTGGGAAGTCGACCTGCTGGAGCGCATCAAGCGCGACGGCACCACGCATTTCCTGTCCGCGCGCTAGCGTGGGGCGCGCCGCCTGATTAACAGTCGAAGACCGCGACCCGGCAAAAAAGGGCATGCAATGGACCGCAAACTCGTCTCCTCCGGTTCGGCCTTCGAGCCGAAGATCGGCTTCTCGCGCGCGGTGCGGGTCGGCCAGCACATCATGGTGTCGGGCACGGCGCCGATCGCGCCCGGCGGCGGCACGGCATCGCCGGGCGATCCTTACGCGCAGACGCTGCGCTGCCTCGAGATCATCGAGAAGGCGATCAACGATGCCGGCGGCAAGCGCGAGCACGTCGTGCGCACGCGCATGTTCCTCAAAGAGATGAGCCATTGGCCGGAGGTCGGCCGCGCGCACGGCGAATTCTTCCAGGATATCCGGCCAGCTTCGACCATGATCCAGATCGTGCAGGCGATCGATCCGTCCTGGCTGGTGGAGATCGAGGCCGACGCGATCGTTCCCTGATCGCGGGAGCGCGTTACTGCAGCAGCGCCTCGGCAAACTTTTCGCCGAATTCGCTGAGTTCGTCGGCGCTAAGATCGCTGACCGCCCAGAGGTGGATGCCTTTCTCGCGCCAGGAGCGCACGTTGAAGCCGTGCAGGCTCTGCATCGACGCGGCGCTTGCTGCCTGGCTCGAAGCCGGCTCGCAGAACAGATTGATGACGTGGACGCGGCGGCGATAGACGATCGCGGCGACCGGCCTGGCATCGACATAATCGATCCGCGCGCCGAGCAAGGTGAAGCCCTGTGCGGTCAGGTCCATGACCGGCGGCGACGCGGCGAGCCGCCCGTTGAACCACGGCTTGACCGTATGCTGGTCGCTCGAGACCACATCGGTCAGGTTCTGACCTTGCAGCGAGCGAAGGTGCGCCGACACGATCTCGTCGAGAATGCGCTGATCGTCGTCCTTGCGCACGATCATCAGCAGCAGGCCCGACGCGGCGAGCGCCGATAAGGCCGCGCCGAATGCGAAGCCCTTGACGGCGGCACGGCGGCTTGTTTCGGCTGTGGCCGGCGCCGGCAATTTGCCTTCGATGCTGCCGCGCAGACTCGCCGGCGCCGCATAGTGCAGCGCCGCCGGGTTCATCGCCTTGCGCAGTTGCTGCATGTCGCGGAGCGTGGCCGCGCAAGCCGGGCAGGTCGCGATGTGCGCCTCGATCTCGCGCGCGTTGCCGGCGTCGAGCTCGCCGTCGAGCAGCGCGTGCAGGAGAATATTGGCTTCCTCGCAATTCATGATCGCTCACTCCCGCCTTCGGCCGCGATCCAGGCAGCGCGCAGCATGGCGCGGGCCCGCGCAAGCCGCGACATGACCGTCCCGATCGGCACCTCGATGACCGTGGCGATGTCGCGATAGGACAGATCGTTGATCTCGCGCAGCACGATGACTTCGCGGAATTCCGCCGGCAATTCGCCGATCAGCCGCCGCATGGTGTCCGACTCGTGAAGGCGCACGACGGCCTGCTCCGGCGTTTCGCTAACCTCGCGCCAGATCGGATCGGCGGCTGGCTCGTCCGGCATGGCATCGGCGCCGTAGACCAACCTCGCTCTCGCCGCGTAGGTGCTGTGGCAGACGTTGCGCAGGATCGCCATCAACCACGGCTTGATCGGCCCGCCACGAAACGTTCCGAAATGGCGGAACGCGCGCAGATAGCATTCCTGCACCGCGTCGTCGGCGTCGCTGGCATTGCGCATGAGATAGCGCGCGAGCGTGTAGAGCTCGTCGAGATGCGGCAGGGCGAGCTCCTTGAAACGATCCGCCCTGCCGCCGTCGATGACCTGCGTGCCGCCCGCCATCACTGAATATCCGGCCTCGCCAGCGGGAACTATATACCGGTCAACACCGCTCACGGCCGGTTATTTCGCTCCCGTATTGGCTTCGACGACAATCGAGCCGGTCATATGCGGATGCAGCGAACAGAAATACGCGTAACTTCCCGGTGTCGTGAAGGTGAACGAGAATTTGTCGTCGGTATCCATTGGCTTCGAGCGGAATGCCATGGTCTTCGACATCACCGTGTGCGGGATATCGTCGTGATTGGTCCAGGTCACGGTATCGCCGGCCTTCACCGTGATCTGCTGCGGATTGAAGGTGAAGTTGTCGATCTTCACTTCAATGTCGGCGGCGCGCGCCGAGCTCGCGAACACGGCTGCGACGGCCAGGACAACGAGTCCGAAAATCGTCGCGAAGACCAGATGTTTTCTGGCACTCATGGTCCGGCCCTCAGCCTTGCAAGGGCGTGTCGATGATGGCGAGGCGCTGATCACCAGGCTTGAACGTGACGCTGGCGGTGCCGAGCATCTTGCGTAGCCGCTCGTCCGGCACCTTCATCGGCCCGGGCGAAGGCGCGGTGCCGGGCGCCGGCTGCGGGAAAGCGGTCGAGCGCGCGGTGTGGAAGGTGACGTTGCCCTCGACCTTCTGCATCACCTGATGGATGTGGCCGTTGAGCACGGTGACCGAGCCGAAACGCTTGAGGTAACCGAGCGCGCGGGCGCTGTCTTCGGTGCCCCAGCCCCACTCCGGATAGACCGTCCACAACGGGATATGCGCGAACAGCACGATCGGCGTCGAAGCCGAGCGGCCCTTGAGATCGTCCTCGATCCATTCGAGCTGCTCGTCGCCCAGGCTGCCCATGCCGCCGCCCTTGAGATTGGCGACGTTGACCAGCCCCATGAAGTGCACGCCGTTGGCGTCGAAGCTGTAGTAGCCGGGCCCCTTGGTGCCGCGGCCGTAGCGCTCCTTGTAGATCCTGATCTCGGGATCGACGATGTCGTGCTCGCCGGGCACGTAATGCACGTCGAGCTTGGCTTGCGAGATGATCTGCTCGGCGTCGTCGAATTGTTGCTCCTTCGACAGATGCGTGATGTCGCCGGTGTGGATCATGAACGCCGGCTTCACCGGGATCGCCTTGATGTGATCGATCGCCTCCTCCAGCGTGCCCTTGGCGTTGGGATTGGCCGCCTTGTCGAAGCCCATGTGGCTGTCGCTGATCTGCAGGAAGGTCAGGCTCTTGGCGTCGGCGGCCACGGCCTGATCGATGAGGCCGAGCGAATGCGGCACCCCGCCGCTGATGGTCCAGAGCACCCCGGTCCCCGCCCAGGTCATGCATTCGAGAACTTTGCGGCGGCTCGGGCCGTCGTCGCGGTCGCTTGTCGTCATGGCCAGTCTCCCTGCGATTGCCTTGCAGGGGACTAGATCGGCCGGCCGCGCGATTTATTCCCGGGCGGCCTGTGGCGCCGGGGCAACCAATCCCATATACGCTAACGCCATGAAATTCCTCGACGAAGCCAAGGTCTATATCGCCTCCGGCGCCGGCGGCAACGGCTGCGTGTCGTTCCGCCGCGAGAAGTTCATCGAGTTCGGCGGGCCGAATGGCGGCGACGGCGGCAAGGGCGGCGATGTCGTTGTCGAGGCGGTCAACGGCCTCAACACGCTGATCGACTACCGCTACCAGCAGCACTTCAAGGCCAAGGCCGGCGGCAACGGCATGGGCAAGGACCGCGCCGGCGCCAACGGCAAGGACGTGGTGCTGAAAGTGCCGGTCGGCACCCAGGTCTACGAGGAAGATGGCGAAACGCTGCTCGCCGATCTCACGCAGGTCGGCGAGCGAATGACCATCGCCAAGGGCGGCAATGGCGGCTTCGGCAATACGCATTTCAAATCGTCGACCAACCGGACGCCGCGCCGCGCCAATCCGGGCGAGCCGGGCGAGGAACTGACCATCCGCCTGCGGCTGAAATTGATCGCCGATGCCGGATTGATCGGCCTGCCCAATGCCGGAAAATCCACATTCCTTGCTGCGGTGAGCGCGGCAAAGCCGAAGATCGCCGACTATCCGTTCACCACGCTGCATCCGCAGCTCGGCGTCGTGCGCGTCGAC
>DATJYA010000090.1:0-8946 GCA_035499835.1 Pseudolabrys sp. | reverse complement strand
CAGGTCGATGGTATAGGCCTTCTGGTGCAGCGGCAGCAGGATGGCGGTGAGGACGAGCGCAATGGCAAGCCGCATTCGCACCGGCACGCTCATTTCGCCGACGCCCGGCAGCAGCATGACCATGGTGCCGACGCGCCCGAAGGCCAGCAGATACGAGGCGGCGAGGCCCGGCAGGAACGAAATGTCGATATGCATGGTTATTCGATCTTGCGCACGATCCGATCCGCAATCCGGTTCCCGCATTTCGCGATCATGCGCGCTTACCCGCTGACGATGCGGGCGGCGAGCCGCAACATTTCGGCGTGCAGCTTCTCCGCCATGAACGGCAGCGCGAGCAGCAGCGTTACGAAGATTGCGAGGATCTTCGGTACGAAGGCGAGCGTCATTTCCTGGATCTGCGTCAGCGCCTGCAGCAGCGAGATGGCGACACCGACGGCAAGACCGACCAGCATCACCGGGCCGGCGACGACGATCAGCGTGAAAATCGCGTCGCGGGCGATGTCGAGAACTTCCGGTCCTGTCATTTCGCTGCACACTCCCTGCTGTCATCGCCCGCGCAGGCGGGCGATCCAGTAAACGCAAGCCTCGCCATCTTTTTCAACGCTATGGGATACTGGATGCCCCGCCTTCGCGGGGCATGACACGCGAAATTAGATCGTCATCTTCATGATTTCTTCGTAGGCGGCGATTACCTTGTCGCGCACCGCGACCACCGCATCGATGGCGACTTCCGTCTCCGACACCGCTGTGACGACGTCGACCATATTGGCATTGCCGTTGGCGGCGGCGCGCGTTTGCGTGTCGGCCTTGTGCCCCGCTTCCTGTACGGCGCCGATGGCGTTCTTGACCATGTCGGCGAAGCTGGCGTCGCTGCCGTTACCGGCGACTGCCGACGGCGAGCCGAGCGCGGCGGCGGGATTGGAGAGACGCGTGATATTGGCATAGGCGCTGGCGGCGGCGAGAGGCGTGGCCATGGGTCAGTCTTTCTTCCTAAGCGTGATCGTGTACGAAAACCGGTCTGCGCCCCCGGGAATCGAGCGGCTCAAGCCTTGAGGATGTCGATGGTGCGCTGGAGCATGCGGCGCGTCGCGGTGATGACGTTGATATTGGCTTCGTAGGATCGCTGTGCCTCGCGCATGTCGGTCATTTCCAGCATCGGATTGACGTTGGGGTATTTGACATTGCCGTTGGCGTCGGCGGCCGGATGGCCAGGCTCGTATTTCAAATGGAAGTCGGAGGTGTCGGCCTGCGGCGGGCCGAGGCCGACCATGTTGGCGTCGAGCGCGCGGTCGAACTCGCTGTAGAAGGTCGGTATTTTTCGCCGGTAGGGATCGCCGCCCGGCGCCGTCGGCGTCGAGTCGGCATTGGCGATGTTCTCCGAAATGATGCGCATGCGCCCGGCCTGCGCCCGCAGGCCGGAGGCGGCGATGGCCATGGTCTTGAGGAAATCCATGTCTTGCTTTCTCGCCTATCAGCCGACCGACTTGCCGAGCGCCGTCTTCAGCAGATTGAGGCTGCGCGTGTAGAGCGCGGACACCGCCTGATAGTCCATCTGGTTCGACGCCACTTTCATCATTTCATCTTCGAGGCTGACGGCATTGCCACCCGGCCGCACCTCGTAATGGCCGTCGCGCTCGCTGCGGAACGCGGCGCCGGAGGTCGCGCCGGCGATATGGCCGCTTTCGGTCTGCGCCAGCACGACCGGGGTAACGCCGGTCGCAGCCACCTGCCCTGGCGGGGCGAATTTCAGCGGCGTCAGATCGCGCGCCCGGTAATTCGGCGTATCGGCATTGGCAACGTTGTCTGCAAGCAGCCGCTGGCGCTGCTGGCCCCAGTCGAGCCGGGTGTGCAGCATCGACAGGATCGGAATGTCGGTAATCGCCAATTAACCCTCCTTAATTCGCCTTGCGCGGGCCGGGGGTCGACCTAGGCAGACTTTGCCGGGTATATGGTTAATGGCGGGTAAAGGGATAGGGTCGCAGCATCCATTTACCATGATCGCGCTCATGCAAGCTGGGGCGGCGGCGCGGGGCCCTTTTTTTGTTAAGATTCTGTTAGTATGCAGAGCGGCAAATAGTGCCTAGGGGTTAACCATTCGGGCGATTCCCGCCCGAAGCCCTGCGTTGTACAGTAACGGAGCGCTTTGATGTTCGATCTGCTCGGCTCGGAGATGCCGCTGGCGGTCAAGTTCTTTATCGCCTTCGCGGTCGTGCTGGCGCTGATCGGCCTCACCGCGTGGCTGGTGCGCCGCTTCGGATCCAACCGCCTGGGGACGTCCCGCGGCCGGCAGCCACGGCTGGCGGTCATCGACGCTGCGGCGGTCGACGGCCGGCGGCGCTTGGTGCTGATCCGCCGCGACAATATCGAACATCTGCTGATGATCGGCGGCCCCACCGACCTGGTGGTGGAACCCAATATCGTCCGCGCCGTCGGCGCCACCGCCCGCGAGGTCAGCCGCGAGCAGCCGCCGCGTGTGGCGCCGGAGGCTCCGCCGCGCGTTACGCCGCCGGCAGCCGCCGAAAATACCTGGCCGTTGCAGCCGGCAAGCGAGCCGGCGCCGATTGCAGCGCCCCGCCCCTATCGCGCCAATGCCACCGAAGAGCCCTGGCTGCCGCCGGAGCCCGCACCGCGCACCCGGCCCAGCGCCGACCTCAGTGGCCTTGCCGGTGAATTATCCGCCCGCCTCAATCCGCCCGATCTTGGAACGCCGGCCGTGCGCGCCGAGCCGCGCATCGCGCCGGCGCTGGCGAGCGAGCCGGCGTCGCCGCAGAACGATCATAACCTTGCGGAAATGGCGCTGCAGCTTGAAGCGGCATTGCGCCGCGCGCCCGTGGCCGAGGGCCGCCCGCCGGTGACCGATCCGCTCGCGACATCCCCCGCTGCCCCTGCCAAGGCGAGCGAGCCGCCGCGCGTTGCGCCGCGCGAAGCCAGGCCGCGCGGCGAGCCGAAGCTCGAGCCAAAGCTTGAAATGAAGCTCGAAGGCCGGCTCGAGCCCAAGCCGGAACCGAAACTCGAACCGAAGCTGGAGCCGGCAGCGACGCCCGGCAAGAACCTCTACGACAACCTTGAACAGGAGATGGCCAGCCTGCTCGGCCGTCCACCAGGAAAACCTTGACATCCATTTCCGGCCGCCGTGTTCGCCTCTGGGCGATCGCGGCCGGAGTAATCGGAGTGATTGCAGCGGTGGCGGCGACGCCGGCCGCGGCGCAGGACGTCAGCATCAATTTCGGCCAGGGCAACGGCCTCACCGAGCGCGTGATCCAGATGATCGCGCTGCTCACGGTGCTGTCGCTGGCGCCGTCGATCCTGGTCATGATGACCTCGTTCACCCGCATCGTCGTGGTGCTGTCGCTGCTGCGCACCGCGCTCGGCACCGCCACCGCGCCGCCCAACGCGGTGATCATTTCGCTGGCGCTGTTCCTCACCGCCTTCGTCATGGGCCCGGCGCTGCAGACCGCCTACGAAACCGGCGTGCGCCCGCTCGCCAACAACGAGATCACCGCCGAGCAGGCCTTCGAGCGCGGCTCGGTGCCGCTGCGCGCCTTCATGGAGAAGAACGTCAACGAAAAGGACCTCAAGCTCTTCGTCGACATGTCGAAGCAAGCAGCCCCCGCCAAGCCCGAAGATCTGTCGCTGCGCGTGCTGGTGCCGGCCTTCATGATTTCGGAGCTCAAGCGCGCCTTCGAGATCGGCTTTCTGCTGTTCCTGCCGTTCCTCATCATCGACCTGGTGGTCGCCTCGGTGCTGATGTCGATGGGCATGATGATGCTGCCGCCGGTCGTCGTCTCCCTGCCCTTCAAGCTCATCTTCTTCGTGCTGGTGGACGGCTGGAGCCTGGTCGCCGGCTCGCTGATCCAGAGCTACGGCAGCTAGGCCGACATCACCGCCGCCGTTATCGCGTGGTGACCTGGGCCCGCGGCATTCGCGAAATCGACCCGGTCGGTGACGGATCGGGCTTGCGCGCGCCGTTATCCGGCTTGGGCGGCAACGGCGCAGCGTCGGGCTTTGCCGGCGCATTCACCGCAGCCTTGTCCGGGGCCGCCGCGGGCGCCGCTGCCTGCGGCTTTGCCGGCGGCGCAGCCGCAGGCGACGCGGGCTTGTCGCCGGCCGCGGTCGACAAATCCGGATAGCGCGCGCGCATGTCGCGCAGGAAGCCATCGAGCGTGTCGACGCTCGCCGCCGTCTTGGCAATGTCCTGGAATTCGGCGCCGCTGTTGCCGACCGGGGCGCTGACGACGTCGAAGGCGCGGCGGTCGGGACTGTCGGCCATCTTGGCCGCATATTTCTCGCGGAAGCGCGCGAGCCCCATCGATTCATCGGCCAGCGAATAGGCGATTGCCGCGCGCAATATATCCGAGCGCTCGGTATCGGTCAGCGGCGTGAACTGCTTCCAGCGATCACCGTAGAGCAACTCGATCGCTTCGGCCGCTTCGCGCCAGCGCTTTGCCGCCCACAGGATATCGGAACGCAATCTGATTGCTTCGTGGCTGTCGAGATTGGCAATCGCTTCCAGCGCCACGTTATGGCGGCCGACATCGGACAGGGCGCGGGCTTCGAGCAGCAGCCGCTGGTCGCGCAACTCGTTCGACAGCCCGGAAATGCGCGTCGATTGCAGAGTCGCCAGTGCCCGGTCCGGCTTGTGATTCATGAGATAGATGACGGCGAGCCGCGTCGCCACCTGCGCCCGCGCCGCGCCCTGCAGGCGGTGATCCACCTGGTGCTGCAGCAGTTCGGCGGCCTGCTCAAGCAGATCGACAGAGACCAACCGGTCGGCGAGCTTGCGGATCATCTCGTCGCCACGGCGACCGATCGGAGTAAGCTCACGGTAGTCGTAGAACAGGCCCAGCGCTTCGATCGGGGGCATTGCGTCGCCCTTGCCGCCAAGGAACAGGCTTTCGAAACTCGCTGCCGCCTCGTCCTGGATTTGCCGGGTGAGATCGGAATTCGGATGCGCCATCATTGCCGTGCGCATGACGTGGAACGCGTCGCGGTAGCGCCCGTCCTCGGTGTATAGATGCGCGAGCAGCTTGAGGCCCTCGGCCTCGGTATCGTCGCCTCGCCAGACGGCGGTCAGCGTCTCCAGTTCGCCGATCACGTCCCGGCGCGGCATGTCGCCCACCGAATAGCGCAACGCGATTTCGCGCAGCCGACCTTGCGCGGCCGCGCGGCGGTCGCGCGAATCCGCGGCCAGGCGATAGGCGGCGAGCGCGTCCTCGGTTCGCCCAAGCCCCTCATCGAGCTTGCCGGTGAGCACGGCCATCGACGGCTCGAGGTCCGGCGGCACGCCGATGGTGCCGAACTCGTCGAACATCCGCGCGGCGCCGCCGAAATCGCGCACCTCGATTGCCGAGCGTAGCGCTTCGCGTAGGGCCATGCGCTGCAATTCGAGCGGCAGCGCGCCCATGGCGGTTTCCATGTTCTTGAACTGCTCGCGCGCCTCGCTCCATTTGCCGATCCGGGCAAATGCAACGGCGCGCCAGATCGGCGCGTCGAACTGATCGCCGACCTTGGGATTGGACAGATCCTTGATCGCGTCCTCCGGGCGATGCAGCATCACGTCGGCAATGCCCTTGAGCACGGTGCCGGTGACATCGTCACCGTGCTGGTCGTCCAGCGCCACTTCGAGCACGCCCTTGGCCTCGGCGCCCATGTCACGGGCGATATAGAAGCGCGCGAGATTGAGCCGCGCCTGGTAGCGCTTCGGCTCCGGCGCGGTGGCGGCGGCGCGGATCAAATCGTTCTGTCGGTCGTTGTATTTGGCCTCATGATCGAAGCCCCAGACCTGCTTGTCGAACAGCATCGGGTTGTAGGTGAAAGTATTGGCCGCGCGCTCGCCGATGGCGCCGGAAGACAGCGTCAGCCCGCCCGGCCGGGTGATGGTTACGCGGTCGTCGGCGAGTGCCGCCGTGATATCGTCGGCCAGCGGCTGCACCACCACGCCCTGCGTCGAGGCCAGCGCGCGCAATTCGACAAAATCCAGCCGCTTGAGAAAGCCGCGCGCGGGACCGAACGCCGTGATCACCATCAGCCGGTCGCCGATGTCGGGGTCGATGATGGCGTGGATCTTCTGCGGGCGCTCGAAGGGTATGGAGATGCTGGCATGGTCCTTGTCGGTCAGGCCGCGCGCAACGACCAGCGGACGCGTCGGCGATGGACCGCCGTCACCGATGGTGAGCAGCCACGACGGCCCGTCGGCGGCGAGCGCCGAAATTTGCGGCCGCTGAAGCTTGATGCGGATAATGGCCTCGCCTTCGGCGCCGCGCTCGACCGTGCTGCCGCGCAGGAGTTGACTTGTCTCGTTCGTCGCCAGCGCGGCGAGATCGATTTTTGCGGTGCTGTCGAAGACCAGCCACAGCGTGTTGGCGCGGCGGAACACCGCGGCGGGGGTCGGCGCCGCAAACGGAAATTCCAGACGCAGCGAGTCACCGCTATGCTGCAGGTTGACAACGACCGGCGCGTTCGGATCGGGCGGCGGCGGTTTGGGCAAGGCCGGCATGGACGGTTTTTCGGCGGCCACCGGCGCGACGGCGGGCGGCGGCTTGTCGGGCGCTCTTGCCGCGGCGGACGGCAAGGCGGCATTCGCCGGCGCTACCGGCGGCGGGGCGTCGGTGATTGGCGCCGCGTCTTTCGCCATGGCCGCGGCCGCATTTGGCGGCGCCGGCGCCGGCTTTACTGCCGGCGCGGACGCGGGTTCGGAACTCGGCGGTGCCACGCCGCGCGGTTCGGACGCTGCCGCCGCTTTCTTTTCATCGACCGGGGCGCCGTTTTGCAGCGGCATGCTCTGTGGCGCTTCGATCTTGGGCATGGCGACGGCGGCCTGCTTCTCGGGCGCCGGCGCCTTGGCGGCTTCCGCCTCCGCCATCGGCTTTTCGCCGCCTTGCTGCGCCACCGGCTTCGGCCTGGCGCCACTCAGCCCGATGTCGACGACGATGCTGCGATCCTCGCGAAAGTTGCGCACCTCCGGCGCGCCGTTGAGCATGAAGCTGATCTTGGTCGAATCGTAGTCGACGGCGGATTCGATCGATCGCAGCATCGGCGGCAAGGCCGCGATGGCCTCGGCAAGGTCCCACTTGATCGGTTGGTCGAAAGTCAGCGTCAGCGCCCCTTTGGCGCCGTCGGGAACCACATTGACCTGATCCGGCATCTCGAACACGTAGCGCACGAAAGTGGGCTGCGTCGCGACCTTGACGCGGATCGTCGGCGGCGACTGCTGCCTGGTGCTCGCCCGCTGCTGGTGCAGCTGGCGCTCGGCATCGCGCGCACGCCGCGCGAGTTCGTCGATCACCTGCTGCGGCAGTCCGGGCACTACGCCGGTCCAGCCGTCGGGCAACAAGTCGACATAGAGCCATTCGCCGGCGGGAATGGTGCTGACCTTGGCCGTGCGCGCCAGCGCCACGCGGATCGCGGTGCCGTCGGGATCGCGCCGCGCCGCGCTGATGTAGTCCGGCGCGCCGGCATTGAGGCGGTCGACGGGAATATCGACCGGCTTCTTGAACGTGATCACGACGATGGCGCCGGAGACGCTGACCTTGGCATCGACCGGCTCGTCGAGCCGGAACACCAGACGAGCATAACCGGCATCGTTGAACACCTTGACGTCGCCTTTGACCGGCTCGGCAGCATGGGCGGCCGACAGCGCAAGCGCCAGTGCGCCCGCGGCGAGCGCCGCCACGCGCCGCGCAAGGCGCGCGCGCAAATTCGTGATGCTCGGCGATGCCGTCATGGCGCCATTTCCGCCGGCAATAGGGCCGGTCGCGACAGCCTAGGGATTGGCGTTTAAGGTTGCGTTAACCGTGACGCTCATTGCGACACAGGCTTGCCCTCGATCTTCGGCAACTGATTGGCGCCTTGCGGCTTCTGCTGCACGCCGGCGCGGTTGGCGAGCTCGACGGTGAGCCGCTCGGCGGCGTCCGGCGACATCTGCGCCAGAATGTCGGACATCTTGCGCGGATTGATCTTGGTGCTGACGTCGACAAGGATGTTGAGATCGAGCCGGTCGAATATGCGGGCGGCGTCCTTCGGCTTCATGTTTTCGTACATGGCGACGATGCCGCTGAAACGCTGGGCTTCGGCCTTGTCGCGATTGCCGATTGCGGTATTGACGCGCGCTTCGGCGTCCTTGAGCTCGTTGACCTTGGCCTCCAGCCGCTTTTCCGCAGCCTTGAGCAGGTTCTCGCGCATGTCGAGTTCGCGGCCGCGGGCGTCGAGTTCTTCATTGCGGTCGCGCAGCCGCTCGAGCACGGCGCGTTCGCCGGCCGAGGCGATACGGCCGCGTTCGACCGGCACCGTGACGTCGCCGATTTCGATCTTGGGCGGTCCCGGGGGTTTGTCGCTGGTTGGCAGCGCCGGCTCACCCGGCTTTTCGTCCTTGTTGCCTTCCTTGGGTGCCTCTTTGCTCTCTTTGCTCTCTTTGCTCTCTTTGTTCTCTTTGTTCTCTTTTTTGTCTTTGTCGACCGAACCGGTGATATCGCCGTTGTCCGCGGCGCCAAAATTGAACATGTCCTTCGCCCAGGACTGCCTGGGCTCCGCATCGTTCAACCGGTCGGCCATGACGATCTTCGGGAAGGCCGGCACGCTGTCGGCCGAGACGATCTTGAGGTCGTTTCTGTTGTGATCCATCCGCTCGGCCAGCGTATAGCCGCCGTTGAAGATCAGCCCCGAAACCTTAAGCACGAATAGGCTGATGGTCGCCACAAGGACGATCGGGAGCAGCCGCACGTCGCGCCCAAAACGCATCATGCGGCGAGGCCGCCCAGCCTCGATTCGGTGCGTTTGGCGAAAGCCTGGGCTGCGGCGGCAACGATTTTGGCATCGGGCGCAACCGGCGCCTTTTCATTGCCGGTGACGCCGACGATGCGGATGAGCCGCGCCAGCAAGTCCTGGCCGGCCCTGAGATCGCGCTCCATGTCGGCGGTCATCGCCTCGGCGCGCTCGATCTTTTGCCCC
>DATJYA010000089.1:0-2872 GCA_035499835.1 Pseudolabrys sp. | reverse complement strand
TCTGCGACTTGGCGATCTTGTAAAGCTGGAAGCGGTCGCCGTCGGCGATCAGCTTCAACCGCGACGGATCGGGATTGGGCGCCTCGTCTTCGGTGAACAGGACGTAGAGGTAGTCGAACTTGGTCCAGTTGCGCCAAAACGCCGGTGTGTTCGGCGCCGGGTGATCGGCGGCGACGACGAGCTGCGCGGTCGACGGCGGTGTGCCGTCGCGGGTGTCGACATAGTCGAGGTAATCGGGCCGCGCGTGCATGACCTGCTTGCCGGAGACGGTGAAGTCCGTGGTCACCAGCGCCGAACGATCGATCGTGGCGATACTGGCGGCATGCACGAGACCGAGATCGCGCACGTCTTCGCCGAGCGCGCGGTCGGCATAGGCGACGAAGACTTTCGAGCCGGGCGCGATGCGGCGCACCGAGGAACGGAACTCGCCGGTCGAATCCGACAGTTGCGACCAGTTGAGATCGATTTCAATCACCCGCCCGGTGATGAGAAAGATGAGGACCACCATGAAGGCCCGGCGCACCAGACGGCGGCGCAAGTTCAAATCGCCACAGCCGAAGAGCATGAACGCGATGCCGAGCGGCACCCGCTGATCGGTCATGTAGGTGTCGAACATGATGCGCGGCAGCGTCAGATAGACCGCGCCGCCGACAATGAGCAACGCCCACAGCAGCGGATGAAAGCGCAAGACGCGGTGGCGAACGGCCCAGACCACGCTCGCGGCCATGACGCCGATCAGCGCCCAGGCGGCGATGTCGGAATAATTGGAGAACACGTACATCAACCCGTCGGTCTTGCCGCGCTGGTCCCACCAGGTCGAACCGATGAGGTTCATCGTCGGGCTGGCGTAAAGCAATGGCGCCGCAGCAAGGAAGGGCAGGCCGCTGGCGACGAAATCGACGATCCGCCAAGGCCAAAGATCGGCGCGCTTCTGCCAAAGCCGCAGCAATTCGTAGGACAGCAGGCCGACACCATAGATGCCCAACGCCGAGAGATGGCAGAAAAACAGGACCACGACGCACGCCGTCGACACGAGGAAGCGAATGGGCCAAACGCGCTCGCGCACGGCGATCCAGCCGGCCAGCGCCCACAATGCGACGCCGATGCCGAAAATGTAGTTCATCAGGCCGACGAGAAAATCGTAATTATAGAGCAGGGGAAAGGCGACCAGCGGAAATGCGGTCCAGCGGCCGATCAGCGCGCGGTTCAGCACCAGAATGCCGGAAATGATCAGCGCGAACATGCCGACCATGTAGACCTGACCGGCGACATAGATGTTCATGACCCGCGCCAGCACCGGAACGATGAAATCCATGATCAGGTTGGGAATGACCTGCCAGTTGATTTCGTAGTATTTCGCAAGCTGCGGATTCTCGTTGATCGTTGCAATCACCTGCATCCGCGCCAGGTGATTGATGTAGTCGGACAGCGGCGGCAGCGGATGGGTCCAGATCGGAATGGAGATGAGCAGCGTAAAAGCGGCAAACAACACCCAGATCTGCGGCGCCGAAAAGCCGGGCGTGCGAAAGCGCCCAAGCGGCGCCTCGGTGAATGTCGGCTTGTCCGGTGAAAGCATTGGCAGTCTGATTCTCTTTTATTATCAACTATCAATGCGGCAGGGGACCTGAACAAGCGATGAATAGCGGGTTAGGCGAAAGTCGGCCCCGTGGGCGCGAGCTGCGACGGCGGAAAAGGGCTATTCAGGCGCGATGATTGCTATGCTGAGCTGGAACTCACGTCTTTAAGGCCGAACCATGACATTCACATTCCCCCGACGCCTGATCGAAGGCTATTCGGCATTTACCGGCGGAAGACTGCGTGTCGAACAGGACCGTTATCGCGAGCTCGCCGAGCGGGGGCAGCATCCTGAGATCATGGTCATCGGCTGCTGCGATTCGCGGGTCTCGCCGGAGGTGATCTTCGACGCCCATCCCGGCGAACTGTTGGTGGTCCGCAACGTCGGCAATATCATCCCCCCTTACGCGCCCGATGGGCTCGCACATGGTGTCTCGGCGGCGCTTGAGTTCGGCGTCGGCGCGCTGCGGGTCAAGCACATCGTCGTGCTCGGGCATGCCCAATGCGGCGGCGTGCGAGCCTTTGCCGAGGACGCCGCGCCCTTGTCGCCTGGCGACTTCATCGGCAACTGGATGAAGCTGATGGCGCCCGCGGCGGAAAAAGTCGGGCCCCGCGGCGACACGCCGCTTGCCAATTATCTCAAGCGGCTTGAGCAGGCGTCCGTCGTCAACAGCCTCGACAATCTGATGACCTTCCCGCTGCTCGCGCGGCTGATCGACAAGGGCAAGATCGCAACCCACGGCGCGTATTTCGGCGTCGCCACCGGCGACCTCTCGGTGCTGGACAGAGCGAGTGGAGAATTCGTGCCGGTCGCGCGGGCGAGCCTGAGCATCGCGCCGCGGTTCTAAGGTCTCATGGTGAGGAGCGCTGCAACGCAGCGCGTCTCGAACCATGAGGCCGCCCGATCCTTCGAGACGCCGCGCTGCGCGCGGCTCCTCAGGATAAGGGCGGCCTATGCCGCCTTCTTCTTCGCGCTGATCAGCTTGCGGTTGATCAGCACTTCCGCGATCTGGATGGCGTTGAGCGCGGCGCCCTTGCGCAAATTGTCGGAGACGACCCACATCTGCAGCCCGTTCTCGACCGTCGCATCCTCGCGGATGCGGCTGACATAGGTCGCGTCCTCGCCGACGCATTCGTAGGGCGTCACGTAGCCGCCGGGCTCGTGCTTGTCGATCACCAGGCAGCCGGGCGCGTTGCGCAAGGTCTCGCGCGCCTCCTCGACGCTGATCGGATTCTCGAACTCGATGTTCACCGCTTCGGAGTGACCGACGAACACCGGCACGCGCACGCAGGTGGC
>DATJYA010000088.1:0-4812 GCA_035499835.1 Pseudolabrys sp. | reverse complement strand
ATCATCGTCTATCGCCGCACGCGCGAGCGCATGCCGGCGCACGATTTCGAGGTCGAGGAGGCGCTGGAAGAAGGCATCATGATGAAATGGCTCTCGACCATCAAGCGCGCCGACGAAGGCGTGCTCACGGTCGAGAAGATGAAACTCGACGACAAGGGCTTCCCGCAGCCGACCGGCGAGTTCGAGACGCTGGAAGCAGACTCGCTCATCCTCGCGCTTGGTCAGGACGTCGACCTGTCGCTGCTCGACGGCGTGCCCGGCCTCGCAATCAAGGACGGCGTGGTGCAGGTCGCGCCCAACATGATGACCGGCCATGCCGGCATCTTCGCCGGCGGCGACATGGTGCCGTCGGAGCGCACGGTCACCGTCGCCATCGGCCACGGCAAGAAGGCAGCCCGCCATATCGATGCCTGGCTGCGCGGCGCGCCCTATGCGCAGGCCGACAAGCACGAACTGGCCGGTTTCGACAAGCTCAACACCTGGTACTACGCCGATGCGCCGAAGACGGTGCAGCCGGTGCTGGAGCTCGCGCGCCGCACCGATACTTTCGACGAGGTGCAGAAGGGCCTCGACGAAACCAACGCCCTCTACGAAGCGCGGCGGTGCCTCTCCTGCGGCAATTGCTTCGAATGCGACAATTGTTACGGCATATGTCCGGACAATGCGGTGATCAAACTGGGGCCCGGCAACCGGTTCCGCTTCAACTACGATTACTGCAAAGGCTGCGGGCTCTGCGCCAAGGAATGTCCATGCGGCGCCATCGCCATGGTGCCCGAGGAGATTTGAGCCTTCACCAAGAACCCCCTGATTGATCGATCACCAACAGGCCGTTTCGCCCCCCGGCCGGAGCGTTAGCTGACATTTTAGTCGTTGCGGACACGCTTTCTCTACCGCGACGGTTGAACCGTCCCTTAACCAAGCAGCTTTAGGCTATGAACTGTGCGGCGGCTTTTTCGCTGCCGTATCGTCCAAGGGGCAAACGTTATGGCGTCGCGTGTCGACCGTCGGGATTGGTACTCACGGAATGGCCCGCGGGCATTTGCATTGCTCGTTTGGGCTGCCTTCGGCATCGGCCTTTTGGTCAATTCCGTCATCTGGTCCCCGGTAAAGCTTGCGTTCACCGCGCCGCCAAAGCCAAACCCGGCCATCGACAAGCCGGTGATCAGCGATGACGAGCTTTATACCGGCTCGATCGTCTTCGTGCCGTCCTTCGGGGAATATTGCTGGGAGCGCATGCTCGACAACCGCACCGGGGTGATGTGGGACAAGGGCTATGTCGATTGCTACGAAGCGGTCCAGGGGGCTCGGGCTCCGCACAGCACAATGAGCGGCGAGCGCATGCTCGCCATCGGCAAGGCCCTGCGCCACGGCGGCAATTGACCGTCGCGCCACGAGCAAAGATCTAGCGTAATCCCGCCAGGAACTCTTTCACCACCATCGCGGCGCCGTGGCCGTCAAGATCGACGTGACCGCCTCGCGGGAAACGCGCCATGTGCTTGGGCTCATTGGCCATCGCGAACAGCCGCTCGCCAAGGCGGATCGGCACTACGGTATCGCGTTCGCCGTGCAGCACCAGAATCGGCGCGCGCACACGGGCAATACGCCGGTCGGAATGGAATGAGTCCTTGATCAGCCAGCGTACCGGCGCGAACGGATAGGCTGCGGCGCCGACGTCGGCGGCGGAAGTGAAAGGCGCGTCGAGGATAAGGCCACAGACCTCGCGTTCGGCGGCAAGCGCGATTGCCACCGCACTGCCAAGCGACTCGCCGAACAGCACGATGCGCCTGGCCGGATATCGCGCGAGAGCAAAATCGTAGGCGGCAAGCGCGTCATGAATCAGCCCCTGCTCGCTCGGACGCCCGCTGGAGCCGCCGTAACCACGATAGCAGAGCGCAACGAGACCGGCGTCGTCGGCGACAAGCCAGGCGAAGCGCTCGACGCGCAGGCCGAGCCCGCCGGCATTGCCCTGGAAATAGAGCACCACCGGATTGTCGCCGCGCGGCGGGACATGCCAGGCGATGAGCCGTTCGCCGTCGGCGCTCGGAAACGTCACCTCATCCGCCTGCGGCAATCCCGCAGCCGCCGGCGGCACACGCGTCGCATCAGGAAAATACATCAGCGCGCGCTGGAACACATACATCAGCGCAACGAGGCCGGCATAGCCGATGGCGGCAATGCCGACGAGCCAGGCGAACAGGCTTTTCATGGCGTCCGTGATAACATGAGGCGACTGTGATGGGACGCCGCGGTCGTAGTGCAATGGTCGTAACTCCGGCCTACACTGGGGCTATAGGGGCGAGGAACCGGCCATGACCACGCGACGTGCCGCCTGCAGCTGCGGACAGCTTCACTTGACGATTGAGGGAGAGCCGGCGCGCATTTCCATGTGTCACTGCCTGGAGTGCCAGCGCCGCACCGGCGCCGTGATCAGCAATCAGGCGCGCTTCCGCCCGGACCAGGTCATGATTTCCGGAAAGTCCACGGTCTGGAAACGAAAGGCGGACAGCGGCAGTGTGGTGACCTTCCACTTCTGCCCGATCTGCGGCTCCACCGTCTATTGGCAGAGCGAAAGCTTTCCCGGATTCCTCGTCGTCGCCATCGGCAATTTCGCCGATCCGGATTTCCCAGCGCCGACAATCGCGGTCTGGGAAGAATCACGCCACCCGTGGGTAGCGTTGCCGCCCGATACGCCGCCCAAGCGCGCGGCGAAGCAGGGGTAGCCGGCTAATCGACCGGAAAGGCCGTGGTTGAGAGCAGCGCCAGCTCGGCCTGCCGGCTGTCGAGCCGCGTGTGCTGCACGACGATCGGCACATTGGAACGGATGACGCTGGAAAAGTCGGTGTTCTTCGGCACCGGCTCGGGATCGGTAAGATCGTTGAAGCGCACATGCCTGGTACGCTCGCCGCCCACGGTAATTTTGTACGGCCCGGCCGGCGCACGGTCGGCGAAATAGATGGTGATCTCGACGTGCGCGTCCTGCCGCGCGGCGTTGAGGATGCAGACCGTCTCGTGGCTGGTCAGCTCCCGCGATGTACCGGTCGAGGCCGGCGGGATATAACCTTCGGCAATCGCCCAGGTACAGCGCCCGACCGGCTTGCTCATGCGATATCTCCGGACTAGTCAATGATCCCCGGCGAATAACGCACAGTAAACGGCAAGGGTTGCAAGCGATGAATGCGAGGCCAGCCATCAGGGAAGCGACGCCTGCCGACGATGACGCCATCTGGGCAATTATCGGCCCCGTCTTCCAAGCCGGCGAAACCTACCCGATCCCGCGTGACATTTCCCGCGCCGAGGCGCTTCGCTACTGGCGCACGCCGGGCCACTGGGTCTTCGTCGCCGAGCAGGACGGCAGGATCGTTGGCACCTACTATTTGCGCGCCAACCAGAAAGGCGGCGGCGCGCACGTTTGCAACTGCGGCTATATCGTCGCGCCGGGAGAAACCGGGCGCGGCGTAGCGCGGGCGATGTGCGAACATTCGCTCGGCGAGGCGCGCAAACGCGGCTTTACCGCCATGCAATTCAACTTCGTCGTCGCCTCAAACGAGCGCGCGGTGCGGCTGTGGCAATCCTGCGGCTTCAAGATCGTCGGCACCCTGCCCGGCGTGTTCGCGCACCCTGTCCGCGGCCCGGTCGACGCTTATGTGATGCATCGCGCCTTGTGAGGCGCACTACTGCTGTAACGGATTTTTGCCCTCGCGGTCGAGCGCGACAAATTCCGCATCCGATAGTTCGATATTCACCGCCGCAACATTTTCTTCCAGGTGCGCAAATTTCGACGTGCCGGGGATCGGTAGCATGATCGGACTGCGCCGCAGCAGCCAGGCCAGCGCGACTTGACCGGGCGTCGCGCCGTGGCGTTTGCCGATTTCGGCGAGCTTGGAGCCCGGCTTGGCGAGATCTCCCGCCGCCAGCGGAAACCACGGAATGAAGCCGATGCCGTGGCGCTCGCAGTAGGCAAGCACGTCTTCGCTGCTGCGGTCGGAAAGATTGTAACGGTTCTGCACCGTCGCCACCTTGAATACGGCCAGTGCGGCTTCGATGTCGGCGATTGAGACATTGCTGAGGCCCGCATGCTGGACGACGCCCTGGTCGAGGAGCGATTTGACCGCGGCGAATTGCTCGTCGCGCGGCACCTTCGGGTCGATGCGATGCAATTGCCACAGACCGATCTTCTCGACGCCGAGCTGGTCGCGACTCTTGCGCGCCTGCTGAATGAGGTAATCGGGCCGCCCCATCGGCGCCCATTGGCCTGGCCCCGACCGCGTCAGTCCGCCCTTGGTGGCGACGAGGATGCCGACATAGGGGTGCAGAACCTCGCGGATCAGCCTTTCCGAGACATCCGGTCCATAGGAATCCGCCGTGTCGACAAAATTGACGCCCAACCCCGAAAGCCGACTGAGGACGCGGAGACATTCCTCGCGATTCCCCGGTTCCCCCCAAATTCCGGGCCCGGTGAGGCGCATGGCGCCAAAGCCCAGACGATTGATACGGATCGTGCCGCCGACCCTGAAGCTGCCGGACTTTGCGGCATCCACCGACCGGGAGAGCGGGGGGAGCCTTTGGGCTGTAATGCCGGACATTCGCGCTTTGCTTTCAATCGATTAACTGCCTCGGCCCCTTTATGGCGAATGCCTTTGGTCGGAAAATGACAGATTAGATCAAGTCAATGTTTTTTGCCCGGCCATGCAACCAAAACGGCAAGTGCGAGTTTAAGGATCGCCGTGAAGTTTATGTGAAACCCGGTCCGGCGGTGGTGTTTCGGGGCGTTGGGGATTGGGGAGGATATGGACAAGGTCGCCGGATTTCTTG
>DATJYA010000087.1:0-2034 GCA_035499835.1 Pseudolabrys sp. | reverse complement strand
TCGTGCCGCGGCGCTCGCGGCACTGATTCTGTCGATCGAGTACGAGTGGCCGGCCGGGCGTTGCGTTCAGTAGAACAAATCAATGATCTTGTGGCTGATCTTAGCGTCCATGACCGTGGCGGCAATTGTCGCGGTAATTTTCCCGCTTGTCGGCAACAATGCGGCTGCCGGCTCGGGAAGCGATGTAGTGGTTTACCGTGACCAGCTTGACGAGATCGAACGCGACCTGACCACGGGCCTTATTGGCAAAACCGAAGCGGAAGCGGCCCGCATCGAAATCTCCCGCCGGCTGCTTGGCGCGGCCGATGCCGCCGCGGCGACGCCGACGGTTTCAAGCGCGGCTCCGGCGCTGTGGCGACGGCGGGCGATTGCCATTGTTTCGTTGGTCTTGCTGCCACTCGGTGCCGGTGGTCTTTATCTCAGGCTCGGCTCGCCGGGGCTCGCGTCCGAGTCTGCGGCCGTGCAGCGCAAAATTGCGGCAGACCAGCGTGCCTCAGTTGAAAGTCTGGTCAGCAAAGTCGAAGCGCATCTTCGCAGCAATCCCGACGACGGCCACGGCTGGGAAGTCGTGGCGCCGGTGTATATGCAGCTCGGTCGCTACACAGATTCGGTCAATGCCTGGCGGAATAGCCTGCGGATCCTGGGCGAAAGCGCGGATCGCCTCGCCAATCTCGGCGAGGCATTGATGGCGGAGGCCAATGGAGTCGTGACCGCCGATGCTAAGGATGCGTTCGTTCGCGCCGTCACGCTGGATGGTACGACGGTGAGCGCCCGCTTCTATCTCGGCGTCGCCGCTGAACAGGACGGCGACCGCGAAAAGGCGGTGAAGATCTGGCGCGACCTGATTGCAGACGCGCCTGCTGACGCACACTGGGTCGGTGACGTGCGAGCCGCGTTGGCGCGTGTCGAGGGACCGGCACCCGCCTCACCGCCGGGTCTGACCACCGCGAAGATCGCAGCCGCGGTGAAAGGGCCCCCTGAGCAGCAGGACGCATCGATCCGCGGCATGGTCGAAGGGCTCGCGGCCCGCCTCAGGCAAGACGGCTCCGATCTCGACGGCTGGGTCAAGCTCGTCCGCTCCTACAAGGTGCTCGGCGACGCGGACAAGGCGCAAGCAGCCGTCGCCGATGCGCAAAAGGCGTTCGCCGAAGATCCCGACAAACGCCAGCGCCTGGACGCCGCTCTCAAGGAACTCGATGCCGGCCAAAATCCGGCGACCGCCGCGGCCAGTGCGGCAGCGCCTTCGGCGCCCGGCGCCGCGGCGCCAGAGCACGAAGGCGAGACGATTCGGAACATGGTGGATCGGCTCGCCGAACGCCTGAAGAAGTCCGGCGACAATCCGGAACGCTGGCTCATGCTGGTCCGTTCCTACATGACTCTCGGCGAGATGGATAAAGCAAACGCGGCCACCGAGGATGCGCGGCGGGCGCTTTCGGCCGATCCTGCAAAGCTCAAATTTTTCAACGACGCCATGCAGCGCATCAAGGCCGAGGCGACGCCGGGCCCGGCGCCGGCAGGCGCTGCACCCGCCGCGGGCGATGCACAGCCACCCGCTGCGGATAACGAGATGATTCGCGGCATGGTGGCGCGGCTTGCCGAACGCCTGAAGCAGGATGGCTCCGACTTCGATGGCTGGATGCAGCTTGTGCGCTCCTACGTCGTCCTCGGAGATCGCGACAAGGCCAAGATTGCCGCGGCGGATGCCCGTCACGCGATCGGCGACGACGCCGACAAGCGGCGGCGCTTCGATGATTTCATCAAGACTTTGGGGCTTGACGGTTAGCCTTTGGGCAAATCGGGGGGAACCGCACCGCTTACCGCAAATCAAGCTTGATTGCGCGACACCTTATCAAATAAGTATCAGGCTGCACTGACGAATTTGCCGCCGCGGCTGGGAATGAAATAGGAGAGTTCGATGAAAAAGCGACCGCTATTGCTTATGAGTGTTGTCGCGCTGGCCGTAGGCGCCGTCGCCGGAAATGGCATCGTCAACGCCCCCCAAGCCTGCGCCGCGGAGGAGAAAGTCAGCTTTCA
>DATJYA010000086.1:0-6868 GCA_035499835.1 Pseudolabrys sp. | reverse complement strand
GATCAGCGTCCAATAGACTTTGTATTTCGATGCCGGCGAGCGCACGGCGGCGATGCCCATGCGCGTTGCGCCCTTGAGCAGCATGTTGGCGCGGTGCGGCGGCGAATCGCGCCAGCCGGAGAAGGCTTCCGCCAGGGTGTGATAGCCGGCGCTGATGTTCTCCGCCGCGGTCCTGGCGTCGTAGCCCGAGGCTTTCAGCCGCGCCGCGAATGGCTTGCCGGCGTCGTGATCGAGCTTGTCGCGTCTGGCCATGACGGCCGCCTGCGCCTGCGCGAGCTGCATCAGCGCCGGATCGAGCGTTACCGCCGGCAGATCGTTGTTGGCGCGGTAGCCGGAAATCATCGAGGCGCCGGCCGCCGCATCGAGCTCGTTGCCGGGGATCGAAAGGTCGCGATAGAAGCTCGGCTCCCCTTTCGGCACGTAATTGTCGGCGCAAGCGCCAAGCGCCGCAAAGGCCGCCAGCGCAAGAAACGGGTGAACAAGCTTCATCGCTAACTGATTCCCTCTGTTGCGAGCGGCTCTACTGGCGCGGGGCCGGACGGTCAATTACCATCCCGGCAAAATAGCGGTCAGGGGAGAGGAACCTGGGGTCTTTTTCACCACCACGGGCGCGTCGCACTGCCGATATCGCACCAACGCCGCATGACGACCGCGTCGAAACGTCGAGGCCTACCGGAGACCACCAATGCATCGCCTGAAACTGATCGCCATCGCCGCCGCCTGTCTCGCCTTTGCCGGCATGCCCGCCGCGGCCGAAGATGCCTATCCCTCCAAACCGATTCGCGTCGTCATCCCGTTCAGCGCCGGCAGCGCGACCGACATCGTCCCGCGCACCGTGTTCGAACCGATGTCGGCTGCGCTGGGCCAGCCGATCGTGGTGGAAAACCGCGGCGGCGCCGGCGGCACGGTCGGCGTTGCCCTCGTCGCCAAGGCCGAACCCGACGGCTATACGCTGCTTGCGCATTCCGCCGCGCATAGCGTGTCGCCGTCGCTCTATTCCAGCCTGCCCTACGACGTGACCAAGGATTTCGCCGGCATCATCACCTTCGGCAATGCGCCGACCGTGCTCGTGGTCGCGCCGTCGAAAGGCTACAAGACCATCGGCGATCTGACCGCGGCGGCGAAAGCAAAGCCGGGCGAGCTGAACTTCGCTTCCGCCGGCACCGGCACCGGCACGCATCTTGCGGCCGAGCGCTACATCCAGAGCGCGGGAATCAAGGTGACCCACATTCCCTTCAAGGGCGGCCCCGAGGCGCTGACCGAAGTGATGACCGGGCGCGTCGATTTCATGTTCGGCGCCCTGCCCTCGACCATGCCGCTGATCCGCGATGGCCGCCTCATGCCGCTGGCGGTGAGCACGCGCACGCGCATATCGGTGCTGCCGAATGTGCCGACGACCGAAGAGGCGGGCTATGCCGATTCCCATTACGACGTCTGGCTCGGCCTGCTGGCGCCGGCGAAGACGCCGAAGCCGATCATCGAAAAGCTGCGCGTCGAGGCCGAAAAGGCAATGGCCCTGCCGGCAGTGCAGCAAAAGCTCAAGCAGCTCGGCATGGAGCCGCCGCAGGTGGAAACGGACAAGTTCGACGCGCAGATCGCCGACGAAGTCAAAGCGAATGCCAAGATCATCGCGGCAGCGGGAATTACCAAAAACTAGACCGCCGCCAGTCGAAGGGGAGGACGGCAATGAAGAGCTTTCTGGTGACGGCGAGCCTATGCTTTGCGTTGGCCGCCGGTGCGGCCAGCGCGCAGGACCACTATCCGAGCCGGGCGGTGAAGGTGCTCGTGCCCTACGCGCCAGGCGGCGCGACCGACATCGTCGCGCGCATCGTCGGCGATGAATTCCAGAAACTCACCGGGCAACCCTTCGTCGTCATCAACAAGCCGGGCGCCTTCGGCATGGTGGCGATCGAGGAAATGGAGAAATCCGCGCCCGACGGCTACACGCTGATGATCGGCAACGTCTCGACCAATGCCATCACGCCGATTCTCTACGCCGGCAAGATGAACGTCGACTACGAAAAGGGTGTGGTCGCGGTGACCAACCTGGTCGACGTGCCGGCGTTTCTGCTGGCGACCGCCGCCAACGATTTCCCGCCCAGGACCGTCGCGGAATTCATCGATTACGCCAGAAAAAATCCGGGAAAGGTCCGCTACGGCACCGTCGGCATCGGCTCCTACCCGCATTACGACATGGCTTATTTTGCCAAGCGCGCCGGCGATCTCGATCTCGTCGGCCTGCCCAACAAGAACGGCGCCTCCGGCGTCATCCAGGACATGCTGCGCGGCGACGTGCAGGCGGCCTTCCTCAATGTCGCCTCGACCGCGGGGCAGGTGCAGGCGGGAAAAATCCGCGCGCTCGCCGTGGTCAATCATACCCGGCTTGCCGCCTATCCCGACATTCCGACAATGAAGGAGGCAGGCTTTGCCGATGTCGGCACGGTGGCCTGGAACGGCCTGTTCGCACCGGCGGCCACACCGCAGCCGGTCCTCGAGGCGTTGTTCGAGGCCGTGACCAAGGCGCTGCAATCGCCGGAGGCCGAGGCGAAATTGAAAAAGCAGAATTTCAATATCGTGCCGAGCGCCTCCCTTGCCGAGGCCAAGACCTGGATCGCCGGCGAAATCACGCATTGGCAGACGATCACCCAAGCGGTGAAGATCGAGGTGCCGCAATAGCCGCCCGCGCCGCTCACGCGGGCGGCGTTAAGCTCTGCTTAACCATTTAACCGCCGGCAATTAACTGCCTAAAAACGGGTCACGGCTAGCCTGTGCGGCGATCATGGGCGATGCCGATTCAGCACTCGCAAGCCGGCGCGACTGGCGGCCAACCGCGGTCGCCGGCGCTGCCGGCTTTGCGGCGAGCTTTGCGCTGTTTCAGTTTCTTCTGCCGCTGGACGAGTGGACCGGCGTGCCTCGCTTGCTCGCGTCGGCGCTCGGCGCTGCTGCCGCCACCGTGGCCATCCTGACGGTCGCTGCCGCCGTCGCCGCCCGGCGCCTGAAAGCCGGCAACCGCCGCATGCATGCGGCGCTCGACAACATGACCGAAGGTCTGTGCATGTTTGACGCCAATGAGCGTCTGGTCATCTGTAACCGCCGCTACAAGGACCTCTACAATGTGCCGGACGATGTGGCCAAGCGCGGCCGCCCGCTGGCGCAATTGCTCGAATATCGCATTGCCAACGGCAGCTTTACGCGCGAGCCGAACCAATACCGCCAGGAGATCACCACCGCCATGCGCGAGGGCCGCACCACTCAAGCGGAAGTCGCATCCGAAAGCGGCCGGGTAATGCTGATCATCAACCGGCCGCTGCGTGGCGGCGGCTGGGTCGCCACCCATGACGACATCAGCGAACGGCGCAAAGCCGAGCGTGAGCGCGCCGCCATGCAGGAGCAGCAGCAACGCCGCTCGCTCATCGAGCAGGCAATCACTGCATTCCGCCAGCGCATCGAGGAGCATCTGCACGGCGTTGCCGATGGCGCGTTGGCCATGCGTTCGACCGCCGCGGCGCTGTTCGGCAGTTCGGGCCAGACTTCGCAAAGCGCCGAGTGCGCGGTCACGGCTTCCAACGAAGCCAGCACCAATGTGGAAACCGCCGCGGTCGCCGCCGACGAATTGACCAGCTCGATCGGCGAAATCGGCCGGCAACTGGCGTCGACGACCGATATCGTGCGCAAGGCCGTGGCCGAGGCCAAGGGCACCAACGAACAAATCGCGGCACTCGCGCAGGCCGCGCAGAAAATCGGCGACGTGATCAAGCTCATCCGCGCCATCGCCGAACAGACCAACCTGCTGGCGCTCAATGCCACGATCGAGGCGGCGCGCGCCGGCGAAGCCGGCAAGGGCTTCGCCGTGGTCGCTTCGGAGGTCAAGTCGCTGGCGGTGCAGACCGCCAAGGCGACGGAAGATATTTCGAGCCTGATCAGCGCCGTGCAGGGCTCGACCGGCAGCGCGGTCTCGGCAATCGGCCGCATCGCCGCGCGCATGCAGGAGATCGACTCCTGCGCCAACGCGGTGTCGGCGGCGGTCGAGCAGCAGAACGCCGCGACCGCGGAGATCTCGCACAATGTCGCCAGCGCCGCCGGCGGCGCCAAGCTGGTGGTCGCGGTGCTCGCCGAAGTTGCGGGCGCCGCCACCGAAACACGGCAGTCAGCGGAAAGCGTGCTCACCGCCGCACAGGCGGTGGAGGCCGCTGCATCCGAATTGCGCAGCGAGGTCGCCGGTTTTCTGGCCCGCGTCGCCGCCTGATCGCGCGTCCGGAAGCTGGCCCGCTCGGGCGTGTTTTCGTCCCGTCAAATCAGCCGCGAATAGATTTGCTGCATCGGCGCGGCGGCTCGGCTAGTTTGCCGCTCAACAACACGGACGGAGACTGCCATGCGGCTGGGCTATTTCACCATGCCGGTGCACCCGATGGGGCGCGACTGGTCGCAGACGCTGCGCGAGGACCGCGAGGCGATCATGCTCGCCGACAAGCTCGGCTATCACGACGCCTTCATGGGCGAGCACCTCACCGATGCCTGCGAGAACGTCACCAACAGCATGCTGTTCCTGGCGACGCTCATCCACGACACCAAGACCATCAAGCTCGCCACCGGCACCACCAATCTCGCGCAGATGCACCCGGTGCTCGTCGCCGTCAATGCGGCAATGTTCGACCACCTCGCGCAAGGCCGCTTCATAATGGGCGTCTCGCCCGGCGCGCTGACCTCGGATTGCGAAGCCATCGGCATTCTCGACCTCGACCGCAACAAGATTTTCGCCGAGGCCATCGACGTCATCCTCGCCATCTGGGAGCGCGATCCGCCCTACGACATCGATTTCCCCGACAACCGTTTCAAGGTCGGCTTCGCCCGCACCGCCGCGCTCGATCTCGGCGTCGGCATTCTGGCCAAGCCGTTTCAGAAGCCGCGGCCGGAAATCGTCGGCACTGTGGTGGCGCCGTTCTCGCCGGGCGTGGTGCTGATGGGCAAGCGCGACTTCCATCCGCTGTCGGCGAACTTCCTGCTCTCCCAGCACCTCAAGTCGCATTGGACGAACTACGCCAAGGGCAAGGCCGAGGCCGGGCAGAAGGCCAATGTCGCCGACTGGCGCGTTGCCCGCACGATTTTCGTCGCCGACGACGACAAGGTGGCGACGCGCTACGGCGGCGAGGACGCCAACAGCCCCTACCGGCATTATTTCTGGCAGATGCGCGCCAAGATGAAGCGCGGCAACCGGCTATATGTGTTCAAGAGCCATAAGGACCAGCCGGACGAGGAGATCACCGAGGAGTACGTGATGCAGAATTGCGTGACCCGCGGCACGGTCAACAAGGTGGTCGACGCAATCCTGGCGCTGCGCGAGGAAACCGGCGATTTCGGCGAACTGGTCTATGCCGGGATGGACTGGCTCGATCCGGCGCTGGCCAGGCGGTCGATGCAGCTCATGGCGGAACAGGTGATGCCGCGCGTCAACGCGGCCGTCGGCAAAGAGGCAAAGACGGCGGCTGAGTGATCAGCGAACCGCGGGCAGCGGCCGGCTCGATATCCCGGCATTGCTGACAGCCGCCGTGTTCGCGGCCGGCTCCGGCTCGACCATCACGCTCGCGTTCGTCGCCGAGGCGCCAGCACCTGGCGCGCCGTTGGCCGCGGTCTCCGGCGCCTTGCCCGGCAGCACCACGACGCGGGTGCCGACCTGAACGCGGCTGTAGAGATCCTCGACGTCCTCGTTGAGCATGCCGACGCAGCCCGACGACACGTAATGCCCGATGGTCGACGGCTGGTTGGTGCCGTGGATCCGGTAAAGCGTGTGCCCGAGATACATCGCGCGCGCGCCGAGCGGATTGCCCGGGCCGCCCGCCATAATGCGCGGCAGATAGGGCTGGCGCTCGATCATTTCCGGCGGCGGGAACCAATCCGGCCATTCCTTCATCCGCGAAATGCGCTCGGTGCCGGTCCAGGTGAAGCCGTCGCGGCCGACGCGCACGCCGTAGCGAATCGCCTTGCCGCCGCCGAGCACCAGGTAGAGGTAGGTATTTGCGGTATCGACAACGATAGTGCCGGCCGGCTCCTTGGTGGCGAAGTCGACCAATTGCCGCTTGAGATTGGGTGGCAGTTCCTTGGGCTGGCCGGTCTCCGGTTGATCTTCGGGCGGCAGCGCCGCAGTGCCCGCCGGAGCCGGCGGCGCCGCGCCTTGTGGCGCCGGAGCCGCCTGCGGCGCAGCGCCGATCGCGCGCGGCGGGCGAACGACGGTATCGTCGTCGCTGGCGGGCGCGGCTGCGCGGCCTTGCGGAACGGCATCGACCTGGCGGCCGAAAGGTGCGGCAAAGCCAGGCGGCGGCAACGCTTCGCTCCGATCCGAATAACCGGGGAGCGTCTGCGGGACACCCGACGCCTGCGACTGAACCCGCCGGGCCGACGGCACATAGTCGCCGTCGTCGTCGAGGTTGGTGCCCGGCGGCGGCAGCCGTTCCACGGCAACGCCGTTATCCGCAGAGCCGGCATAAGGGGAAGGAGAGGCCGAATAATACTGCGCCTGGGCGCCCGAAACCGTCAGGACCGCCGCCAGCGGCAGCGCGAGCGCAATCGCGATCTTCAACCGAATCATCGTCCACCCATGACCGGCCCCACGGCCAAGCCCGCCTGAAATGCCCCGGGATAAAGGCACATTCAAGACCAGAATGCGACTATCTCGTTAACGGGGCATTGCCGGCTCTGCCTAGCCCTTCTTGCCTTCAGCCGCCAGCACCTGCTTTGCCACCCGATGGCAATCGACCGCCGCCGGGAAGCCGCAGTAGACCGCGATCTGGCGCAGGACCGCGGCCAATTCCCGGGGCGTGAGACCGTTGCGCAACGCCCCGCGGAAATGCGCCTCGAACTCGTGCATGCGGCC
>DATJYA010000085.1:0-3547 GCA_035499835.1 Pseudolabrys sp. | reverse complement strand
GCGCACCCGGCGCAAGGCGTTTTCGGCGATGCGCGCATCGATCGCGGTGCGGATCAGGTCGGGCACCTGCGACGGCTTCTTCAGCACCGAGCGCATGACGGCGAGAACGTCCGGCGCGCCATCCGGGCGCAGCCCGACCGCTGCCGCAGGCGGCAGCGTCCGATGCGCGGCGTCGATGACGATGCGGCACACCGCAAAGGGAATGCGATGGGCGTGGGCGACGCTTGCCGCGATATGCGACTCCATGTCGACGGCGATCGCCCTGGTCCGCGCGTGGGCCTGCGCCTTCTGCGTCGGATGGGCGAGGATCGTATCACTGCCGACGACTTCGGCGTGGATGGCCTCGGGGATTGCGCCCAGCAGGCGCTGCGCCCAGGAGCGGTCGGTGGCGAAGGCGCCGTCGCCGTAGCGCACCGCCGAGGCGATGATGCAGTCGCCGGCCACGAGATGCGGCGCCAGCGCGCCGGCAATGCCGAAGCTGATGATGCCGGATGCCCCGCGCGCGACCGCCGACCCGAGCCTTGCGGCCAGGTGGTGAGCCTCATTGCAAAGCACCACCGAGACCCCTGGTCCCTGTGCGATGCGAGCTTCGAGTGCGAGAGACGTAACCGCAATAACGCCGGCGCGGACCGACATTCGAATCTTCCCAAACCCCGGATCGCCAATGTTCCCTATGGGGCCGCGAGCGTCAATGCCTGCGAAAATGATGCCCTGACCGCCGCCGATACGCCAAAAGTATAATGCCCGCGGCGAGCGCGGGCACGATGCCGTCAGATCATCAGATCGTCGACGCGCGGCGGTTTACCGCCAGGGCGAGAACCAGCGCGCGTCAGCCGGGATGGCGGTTTCGGCCTCGGGCGCAGGCCGCGGGGCGGCTGCGTCGTAGCCGCGTTCGATGACGGCAAGGGCGGCGGTGAGCCCGGCGAGCAGCAGTTCGATCGTCTGCTGTTGCGCCAGCACGAAATCATTGAGCCACAGGGCGGGCACGATCGCGACGACGCTCAGCAGCACCACCAGGATGAGACCGGATTCGAGAATTTCCGCGTTCGGCTCGCCGCCCGTGAGCAAGGCGCGCAGACGGTCGCCAAGATGCACCGCGAACACCACCGCGGCGGCGAGCTTCATCACCCCGAAGAAAGCGGCGACTTTGACGAGCTGCTCCGGGTCGAGCCCGAAAATCCGACCAAAACCATAAACGGATTGCGAATGCCACACATCGTCGAGCCCATAGGCGCGTGAGGTCAGCACGTGCAGCGACTCGATCCCCCAGGACAGCGTGAAGTAAAGCGCGATTGCCACGATCATGGCTGCGACGGCACCGGAAGCTTTACGCATGCGTTCCTCCTGCAAAGGACAACGGCGTAATCGCTTCAAATGCCAATTTCAAAGCAAACCGAAATTTTACCTTACCGGGGCCGGCGTTAAGCGTGTTTCCTCGCCGCACCGGGAACTGCCGGCGGGACCGGCTCCGTTATTTCGCCATCGGCCGCGCTGCTTATGCTTAACCGCCGCGGGCGCCGCGGAAGGCCTGCGGCGTGGTGCCGGTCTGCTTGCGGAAAAACCGCGTGAAGTGCGACGGATCGGAAAACGCGAGGTCGTAGGCGATCTCGTGGATCGACTGATTGGTGAACACGAGCTGGCGCTTGGCCTCGGTCAACACCCGTTGCCGGATCAGGTGCCCGGCGGTCACGCCGGTTGCACGCTTGACATGATCGTTGAGCCGGTCGGCGGTCATCGCCAGGCTCCTGGCGTAGAAGCTGATCTGCCGCTGCTGGCGGAAATTGGCGTCGATCAGCCGCCGCAGTTCTTCGACCCGCGCGTCGGCGGGAGCGAGCGTCACCGCGCCGTTGCGCGCGCGGCTCGCCGCAAGCCGCACCACTTCGATGGCAATCATCGCCAGCAGCGCGCGCATCGCCAGGCGATAGCCTTCGCGCGCGAAGGACGCTTCCTCGTTGAGCTCGGCGCACAGCCGCGACAGGCGCTTTGCCTCGCCGGCGCCGGCAAGCAGCAGGATCGGATCCGTCGCCACCGTCTTGAGCCGCGCCAGCGCCTCGCCGGAATTTTCGCCGATGGCGCCGGCAACGTCTTCGGTGAAGGTCAACACCCAGCCATCGGTCACCCGCGGCCTGAAGTGGAAACCGTGCGCGACCCTCGCCGGCACTAGGATCGCCGCCGGCGCCTTGAACGGCACGATCGACGTCTCGAAGCTCATTTCACCGCCGCCGCTCTCGATCAGCAGCACCTGAAACAGATTACGGTGGCGGTGCGCGCGAATGGTCCAATCATGGACCGAGGAGCGCGACACGATGGTTTCGATATGGATGAAGTCGAACGCGGAATCGTCCGGCGGATCGCCGTAGAGATGAAACAGCGGGAGCGCGGCCGTTGCCATGACCCGAGCATAAACGCAGACGGTCCGATGGCCAACGCACGCGCCGCTTGCTGCGCTGCGAAACAAGAAGCCCCGCCGGTGGGCGGGGCTTCCGTGGCGAAACTTTGAACCGCGTCAGCGGTTCTGCCCGCCCTGCTGCTGACCGCCTTGGCCGCCTTGGCCCGGACGATCCTGCTGGCCGCCTTGCTGCTGCTGGCCCGGGCGCTGCTGCCCGCCCTGCTGCTGGCCCGGCTTGTTGCTCTGCTGCTGCTGGTTCGGGTTCTGGTTCTGGTTCGGATTCTGATTTTGGTTCTGGCTCATGACTGCATCCTCTCCAATGTTGGTTCACCCGGCCCCGGTCGCTGACAATGCGCGGACCATGCATTCGTTCCCGTTCCAATTCCCCGTTCACATTGAGGCAAATTGCGAGGGAACCTGCGGCCGTGCGGCGCATTGCCATCCCGACACCGCGATACCGGGAGGCTGCGATGGGTCGTTATCTGCTGCTCTGGCTGCTGGGGATCCCGCTCCCCATTCTGCTTTTGATCTGGGTGTTCGGCGGCTTGCATTGATCGCGCGCCGCTTTTTCCGCACGAATTTCCGCTCGCTCGCCGCGCCGGCAACGGTGCGGCGAGTGGTGTTTCTGACGCAGCACAGCGGCTGTGAATTGTAAGCCGGGCGCCTTTTGCGGCGTTGCCGCTTTCCCCGTGGCCTGTTAAGGCTGTAACATAGAACCGTCAGCCGGGCGGCACCGCGGAGCGCTTAGCGGACGCATGGAAGTTTTTCTCCAGCAGCTGATCAACGGCATCACGCTCGGCTCGATCTACGGCTTGATCGCCATCGGCTACACGATGGTGTTCGGCATCATCGGCATGGTCAATTTCGCCCATGGCGACGTGTTCATGGTCTCCGTCTTCATCGCGCTGATCGCCTTCCTCATCCTCACCAGCTGGCTCGGCATTTCATCGATCGCGCTCGCACTCTTCATCGTGCTCATCGTGGCCATGGTATTTACCTCGCTGCTCAACTGGGTGATCGAGCGCATCGCCTATCGCCCGCTGCGCGGCTCATTCCGCCTGGCGCCGCTGATCTCGGCGATCGGCATGTCGATTTTCCTGTCGAACTTCGTCCAGGTCAGCCAGGGCCCGCGCAACAAGGCGATCCCGCCCATGATCC
>DATJYA010000084.1:0-3345 GCA_035499835.1 Pseudolabrys sp. | reverse complement strand
GCTGGCCAGGGCTTGGAACGAGACCCGGCAGGACTCCGCCGGGCGCACCCGCGACATGCTCGTTGTAGAGATGCCGTTCGAAGAAAAGGTCTTGATTCAGAGTGAACAGATATCCCGAACTGTTTCCCTCGTTGCGCTGTCCGAAGAAGCGGAACAGCAGTTCCTGCACCTTGTAAATATTGATCCACGGATCATGGTCTGGCCGCGCGATCTCACGATCCATCGCGACGAAAGCGTCCAAAATCGCTTGTTCGACATCCGCGCGGTCAGCGGCCGTGAAGGGTGCAACGTGCGTCTTGCCGAGCGCGACCTCGAAGGCCGTTTCGTCCAGGAGGAGGTCACGCAAGCCAGCGTTCGCGCGGATGTGCGGATGCCCAACGAGTGATGACCAAACCTCGGTGGCGAGCTGGCCACCCCAGTTGCGTGACCATCCAGCGCCGGTGAGAAGAACGCGCTTACTGAACTTTCCGATCATGCGAACGATGATATCACGGGGCGGTCGGATCGTGGGATCGACGGCTTCGGGAGGGCGGCTGCCGCGCGACAACCAAGGTGAGAGGCGCGCGTCAATCAAGATGAGAGAATGTCGCCGGATTTGCGATGCAGGGAGGGCGTAGCCCGACCGGAATCGCGAATCCGGCGAACGGCGCGGCTCCCGAAGGGGGCGCGTTGGCTGGCGGTCGCGGCCGGCCGGTAGGAGGCGGGTTCTTCACGCCGATGAGGAACCCGCAACTTGCCCGGCCGCCACATCACCGACCAGCAGATGAGGCTGTTCATGCGTTTCCGAGAGAACAAGACGGTGGCGCTCGCCGCGGCCAAGGCCGGGTTCAGCGCCGCGACCGCCTTCCGTATCGCGGCAGATTCGCGGCTGCCATCGCAAAAGAAAGTCCCGCGCGGCAGTCGCCGACGGGATCCCTTGGCCGCGGTTTGGGACAGCGAGATTGTCCCGATGCTCAAGAATGCACCGGGAATGCGGCCGGTTGCCATTTTCGAGGAGCTCGGCCGTCGTCATCCCGAGATCGGCGAAGGCATCCGTCGCACTCTGGAGCGGCGCATCCGCGCCTGGCGGGCGCTCAACGGTCCCGACAAGGACGTCATCTTCCGCCAGGAGCATCCGCCTGGCCGGCTGGGACTGTCCGACTTCACCGATCTGCACGAGCTCGGGGTGACGATCGCCGGCGAGCCGCTCGACCACCGGCTCTACCATTTCCGCCTGGCCTTCTCCGGCTGGGAGCACGGCCGCATTATCCTCGGCGGCGAGAGTTTTGTCGGTTTGGCAGAGGGGCTGCAGAACGCGCTGTGGGCGCTCGGCAAGGCACCGCTGCAACATCGCAGCGACAGTCTGTCGGCTGCGTTCCGCAATCTCGACGAGGACACAAGGAAGGACCAGACCCGGCGCTATGAGGCGTTGTGCGCCCATTACGGCATGGAGCCGACCCGCAACAATCGCGGCGTGGCGCACGAGAACGGCTCGATCGAGAGCCCGCACGGCCACCTCAAGCAGGCGATCCGGGATGCGCTGTTGCTGCGCGGCTCGTGCGATTTCGCCACGCTGGAGGCCTATCGCCGCTTTGTCGACGAGATCGTCGGCCGGCGCAACGCCCGCAATGCCAAGCGTCTGGAGATCGAGCGCCCGGCTTTGCAACGGCTGCCGGCGCGCCGCACGACCGATTACGAGGATGCTATCGTCACCGTCACCTCGACGAGCGCCTTCACCCTCAAGAAGGTGTTCTATTCGGTGCCCTCGCGGCTGATCGGCCATCGCCTGCGTGTGCACCTTTATGACGATCGGCTCGAATGCTTTCTCGGCGGCACGCTGCTGATGACGCTGCGCCGCGGCCGACCACGGCCCGATGGCAGACACGGCCACGTCATCGATTACCGGCACGTCATCCATTCCTTGCGCAAGAAGCCGATGGCCTTGCTCAACCTCGTCTATCGAGACCAGCTCTTCCCGCGCCCAGCCTACCGGCGGGCCTTCGAGGCGCTGCTTGCCGCCGACGGCGAGAAGCGGGCCTGCCGCACCACGGTCGAGCTGCTGGCGCTCGCTCACGAACGCGCCTGCGAGGCTGAACTCGCCACCGTCATTGATGCCGAGCTCGAGGCCGGCAGGCTCCCCGATCTCGATGCGCTGCGGCAGCGCTTTGCTCCCGATCCCGGGAGCATTCCCGAGATCACCGTCGAACACGTGCCGCTGCATCTTTACGACGAACTCGGCAAGCCTGCCCCGACGAAGACCGGCGTCTGCACCGGGGTTGCGCCATGAAGGCCGCCGATCCCATCGACATTGCGCGCCTCGAGCTGCTCCTTGCCGAGATGCGGCTGCCCGCGGTCAAGCAGGTGTGGCCGGCGCTCGCCGCTCAGGCTGACAAGGAGGGGTGGCCGGCGGCCCGCTTCCTGGCGGCGCTGGTCGAGCACGAGATGGCTGAGCGCAATCGCCGCCGTCTCGAACGCCATCTCGCCGAAGCCCGCCTGCCGCCGGGCAAAACCCTAGACACCTTCGACTTCGAAGCGGTTCCGATGGTCAGCAAGGCGCAGATCATGGCGCTCGCCGCCGGCGACGCTTGGCTCAACAACGGCGCCAATTTGCTGTTGTTCGGGCCGCCCGGCGGCGGCAAGAGTCACTTGGCGGCAGCGCTCGGCTTCGCGCTCGTCGAAAACGGCTGGCGGGTTCTGTTCGTCCGCACCACCGACCTCGTGCAGCGGCTGCAGATCGCCCGCCGCGAGCTTGCCCTCGAAGCCGCCATCGCCAAGCTCGACAAATTCCATCTCGTGATCCTCGACGATCTCGCTTACGTCACCAAGGACCCGGCCGAAACCAGCGTGCTCTTCGAACTCATCGGGGCCCGCTACGAACGGCGATCACTGCTGATCACCGCCAACCAACCTTTTGGCGAATGGGGAAAAATCTTTCCCGATCAAGCCATGACAGTCGCCGTGGTGGATCGCTTGGTTCACCACGCCACCATCTTTGAGATGAATGTCGAAAGCTACCGTCGCCGGGCCGCCCTCGAACGTAAACGAGGCCCTGGCCGCCCGCCGGCCCGCGCGACAATCGCCGCCAAGACCTGATTGTCGCGCCGCGTCAATCAACACCAAAAATGCGCTTGCGCGACAATCGCCCCCTCGCGATCATGGCACCGCCGCGACGCCGGATTTTCATCCTGATTGTCGCCGCCCGCTCATCCAGATTGTCGCGCGACAG
Source organism: Pseudolabrys sp. (assembly GCA_035499835.1). Lineage (GTDB taxonomy): Bacteria > Pseudomonadota > Alphaproteobacteria > Rhizobiales > Xanthobacteraceae > Pseudolabrys. The sequence continues at coordinate 140 of DATJYA010000084.1, read as the reverse complement.
GCTGTCCCGGCCCTCGGTCGTGCGTCTGGTCCGGCCCCGTTGGTCGGTTTCTTCGACGGGGCATTCCAGCCACATCCTGATCAGATGCAGCACGCGCCGATCAACAATCCGGCGCGCCACCGATTTTTGAAGATCGGTAT
>DATJYA010000083.1:0-6768 GCA_035499835.1 Pseudolabrys sp. | reverse complement strand
CGCGCGGCCGGCGCGCTGGATCATTTCGTCGATCGGCGCCATCTCGACCTTGTTGAAATTGTTGCCGACCAGAAGGCCCGGCACTTCGGCACTCGCCCGCTCGAGAATGGCGACGCGCAGGCGCTCGTTGGTCCATTGCTCGCCGACGAACTGCTCGAAGGTCGCAAGGTTGGCGTCCTCGTAGGCGTGGGTCACCGAACGGTCGATCGCGTGCTGGGTCACGTCGCCTTGCGACAACGTGGAATCGCCCTGACGGCTGCGGCTCTTGGCCGCATTGTCGATCAGCGACAGGAGAAACTTGATGGCGCCATTGTAGTCGCGCTGATTGTCGCGGCCGAAATCCTGTTTGGTCGGATCGATCGTCTCCTCGACGCCGACAGCGCCGAGACCCTTGCTGACAACAATGCCCTTGAAGACCACATCGGCCGAGCCGCGCACCAGCGCCACACTGCGTGCCGTGTCGCGTGAGGGCGCGGAATTATCGTTGTTGCCTTTGCTCGTCTTGTCCGGTGAGTCGGAGTCTTGCCGGGGGTGACCGCCGCCACCGCGCGGTTGATGCACGGCGCCGCCGACGATCGCACCGCCAATGATGCCCGCTGCAATGCCGGCACCGACGCCGACGCCGAATCCGCCAAGGCCGCGGGCCAAGACCGGCTCGGATGGCAAAGCCACCGCCAACGCCAAGGCACACAACATCGTCGCGCGTGGTGCAGAAGTCATTGAGCGCATTGACCCCCCCTTTGGTCGGGTCCAAGCATCTAAATGAGCATTTTCTATCACAATTCCCTTTGTGCCACAATATTGTGCACTGCAACTTAACGGCGGCGCCGGTCGCCGTTGTCATTGGCGTTAACCGCGGCAGATTCCGCCTGCGCCGCCACAACATCCGGAAATGACACCTTCTGGTCCTTGCGCACGATGTCCCAGAGCGCCTTGAGCGTCTCGCGCGTGTTCGCCTTGCGGCCGTCGAAGCCGTACAAATCGATATAGGGCACGCAAGCCGGCTTCATCGATTCGTAGTAGCGGAACTGCGGCTCGGTCGGCGCTTCGTCGCGACCCCAATCCCAGACCCAGACGAATTTGCGCACCGGCGGCCCGCCGCCGCAGCTCATCCATACCATCAGCGAACGCACCTTGACCTGATGCGACTCGGGATCGGGCTTGCCGTAGTACTTCTCGAGCCGGTCGCGCTCGTCCTGGGTCAGCAGCGGAGCGCCGTCTTTGTCGACCGCTTCGCCGTTCGCCGCCATTTCGGCGAGCAGGATGCCGGCCGAAATCTCATCGAGCGGGTTATCGAAGGAGCTGCGCATGCCGGTATCGGCCGCGCGGATCGCCAGATCGATCGCCTTGTAGGCATATTTGACGGCGAGCTCGGGGCGCACGGCATAACCGAATTCGCCTTTGCGATAGAGCTTGGCGAGGCGCAAGGCCGCGCGCGAGGAGCCGAGCGACATCGCCATCTGCAGCAGGCGCACGACCTCGGCCGGACCGTTTTCCGGCTTGAGCAGAACCTTGCCCGATAACAGATGTTCGGCGAATTCGACCTGTGCATCGACGTCGCCGCCATAGGCCGCAAGCCGCCAGTAGCGCTCCGCGAGCTGCGGCTGCGGGCTGGCAAGGCCCTCGCCGTCCTCCAGCATCAGCGCCAGGAAGCGCTGCGCCACCGAGTCGCCCTCCTCGGAGGCTTGCGCGAACCAGAGCAGCGCCTCGCTCGCGTCGGCCGGAACATTGCGGTCGTTGGTCGCGCCGCTGCGGCCGAAATAATAGCACATGCCGAGATAGCGCTTGGCCTCGTCCGAGCCGGTATTGGCGGCGCGGCGCAGCCATTGGATGGCGCGGACCGGATCGGCCTGCGCGCCGGCCCCGAACCACAATTGCTTGCCGACCTCGACCATGGCGCCGGCATTGCCGGCTTCGGCGGCCTTGGCGAAGAGTTCGTAGGCCTGGCCCATGTTGCGCGCGAGACCGCCCTCGCCGTTGCGATAACGGAAAGCGAGATTGTACATGGCGATCGGGTGACCCTGGTTGGCGCCGGCCTGCAGCAATTTGGTCGCCGCATTCGGATCGGGGCGCTCGACGCCTTCGCCCTTGTCGTACATCAGCGCCAGATTGTTGAGCGCCGCCACATAACCCTTGTTCTTGGCATCCTCGTAGCGAATGACGGCATCGCCTTGCAGCCGCTTCTTGTTCGGATCGTTGTCGGGCAGAAGCTGCGCCTTGCGTTGATAGGCGCGCGCAAGATTGAACAGATAACGCACGACGCGCGGATTGTCCGATGCCGCCTTGTCGCAGGCCGCGATCGCCGGGTCCGGATCGATCTTGCCGAAGCTCACGCCGGGCACTTCCGGCGGCCGCGCCAGATCCTCTTCCGAGGCGGCCAGACGGTCGCAAGGATTGACCGACTTCGCCAATTGATCGCCGGTGGCGACGTCTTTGACGGTAATGCCGTGGGCTAGCACATCGAGCAATTGGCTGGCTTCGCGCGCGGTCGGACATTTGGCGAAAAACTTCAAGTGCCGCTCGAGCCGGTCGCGGCGCGGGCGCTCGCGGATTTCGCGCAGATCCTCGGCGGCAAAGTCGCAGGAATTGTCTTCCAGGGTGAAGCGCTCGGCGCCGATCGGATCGATGAAATAGAAATCGCCGCCGTGGATCTTGTCGATGTAATCCGGATCCTGATTCTGCCCGGCGTTGGCCGCAATCTCCGAGACCTTGTCCTGCACACGCTTGGCGAGATGGGTGAGATCAAGGCCCGGCTTCATCAGGTAGTCGCGGAACACGGTGGTAAACAGCGAATTCTCGCGGCGGTCGTTTTCGCCGAATCGTTCGATCGCCTGCTGGCCGTGCGAGGCGGAATAAATCACCATGAAGCCCGCCGGCGCATCGTCGGTGATGTTGATGCTGGCCCCGCCGCTGACGCGCCCGATGCCCTTCGACTGGCTGAGCAAGAGCGTTCGGCAGGCGTCGAGCACGATGATGGCGACGCGCGGCTTGCGTTGCTCGATCTGGTTCAGGATGTCGCGCTCCGACATGCCGTGGGCGGGAATCTCAATGCTTTCGTAGTCGACCAGCACCTCGCGGCTTTCCGCGCGCGCAGCCAGCAATTGCGGTGAGCCCTTTTCGGCGCCGCTGGCGCGGCTGCGCGCAAACTCAAGCGGGCTCTTGACGTCGCTGAACAGCAGGAAGTTTTGCGGCTGACCGTCGGCGGTGCGCCCGCCGTAACCGTGGCCGGAGAAATAGAAGAAGACGACATCGCCTTCGTTGATGGTGCTGACGAACTTGTTGAACTCGGCCTGGAACGCCTCTTTGCTCGGCGGATTGTCGTAGAGCTTGATGTTCTTGGGATCGAAGCCGACCTGCTTGAGGTCGGACGCGATATCGTCGGCATCGTTGGTCGCAAGCGAGAGCTGCTGGATGCCGGGATCGCGGTAATTCCTGGTGCCGACGACGAAGGCGCGGCGGGCGGGCGCCGGCGGCGCTGCAGGTTCCGCGACCGCCGGCGCCTCGGGAGCGCGCTTATCCGAGGCACGCTTCTTGGTCGTGGCATCGGCGGCGGCTGAAACCAGCGCGACGCCGATCACAGCGAACAGAGCGGCGGCAAAGAGGCGAGGCGAAGGCCGCATGGAAATCCCCGAGATCGATGGCCGTCCGATACGCCGCCCCCAAATTGTGGCAAGATCATAGTGGAACGCGGCAGGCCATGCCACATTTTGTACATTAACAATTGCCGAAGATCGCGCCTCCGGCGGCCGGGCGCCGGCACGGTAACGTTGAACCGCGTTTTTCCCTGTGGTGAACTCGCCCCGGCAGTCGGGGCGGCAAAGGCAGGCCGTGGGGTTGGCAATGTCGATAGCTGCGAAGTTCCGGCGGTTGCTCGCCCCGGGTCTCCTGTTTGCGCTGCTGGTGTCGGCCGCAACACCCGGCGCGGATGCGCAGACCGCGGGCTCCCGCGGGATCGCGCGCGTCATTGCCGGCAAGCTGACACCCGGCACCGGTGGCGATGCCCGCATCTTCGCGCTCGTCGCCGGCGTCGACGATTATCAATACGTGCCCAAGCTCAATGGCGCCGTCGCCGACGCGCAAGACATCGCGCGCAGCCTGCGCAATGACGGTGTCACCCAAATCACGACGCTGCTCAACGGCGCGGTCACGCGCGCGGCGATCACGCAGGCGATGACCGACATCATCGCGCAGGCGCGCGCCGGCGATCTCGTCATCATCACCTTTGCCGGGCATGGGTCGCAGGAGCCGGCCAAAGTCGTCACCAAGGACAATAGCGGGCTAGACGAAGTCTTTATCCTCGCCGGGTTCGACGAGGATGGCCCGCCGCTCGCCGAACGGTTGCTCGACAAGGAAATCTTCAACTGGCTGTCGCAGCTCGACGCCAAGGGCGTGTCGGTCGTCTTTCTTGCCGATACCTGCCACGGCGGCGGCCTGTCGAAGACCGTCGATCCGCGCATCGGGCACCTGAGCTATCGTGCGCTGCGCTACGTCAAGACGCGTGCGGAGGCCAATCCCGCCGCCGGCACCTACACCATTGCGCAGGATCCGCTGCAGGCGGAGACGGCGCAATTGCCGGAGGCGCCGGCGACCGACGATCTCAAACGGCTCACTTTTCTGGCCGCCGTCGACAAATGGCACGAGACGCCGGAAATCATGGTGCCGCCCGAGCCGACCCCGCGCGGCGCCGTCAGTTACGCCTTTGCCCGCGCGCTCGAAGGCAAGGCCGATCTCGACCATGACGGCCGCATCACCCGCCGCGAACTCATCAGCTACATGCGCGACAAGACCCGCGACTTGACCGAGCGCGGGCAGGAGCCGGAATTTGCCCCCCTCGCCCGGCTCGACGATGTCGTGTTCAATCTGGGCGGCGCCACGCAGGTCGCGACGGCGCACGACTTCGCCGTCGACGCCAGGCCTCCGGCGCCTGACGCTGAGATCAAGGTCGGCGTGCTCAGCGGCGCGGTGCCGGACAAGGATGCGGTCGGCAGGACGACGACGCCGTTTTCGCTCGCCGCGACCGACGGAAAGGCACCCGGCTTCGACGCGGTGTGGGATGCCGCGAACGGCGACGTCGTCTCCTCGCTTGGCGATATCGTGGCGCGGCGCGTCCAGCGCAGCGAACTGAGCGGCGTCGTCGACCGCCTGGCGGCGATCCGGCAACTCGCGGTTCTGGCACATTCGGCGCAGTCGCATCCGAGCCTGACGCCGAACAAGCACACCTACCGCGCCAACGAGATCGCCCGGCTGCAGGTCGACGGCGTCGACGGCCGCTATCTCATCGTCGCCAATATTTCCGGCAACGGAAAAATCCAATTCGTCTATCCGATCCAGGGCGACGAGCCGCTGGTGGTAGCGGCGCACCCCGGCGATCCGAAAGTCATCGGCGACATCTACATCAAGCCGCCCTTCGGCAGCGAAGCGGTCGTCGCCGTCGCCAGCAAGGAACGGCTGCCCGCGCTTGAAGAGTTGCTGATCCGCCGCTCCGATCAGCAAGGCGCGCGCGAATTCGTCGATGCGCTGGCGCAACTGCCGCCGGGCGCGGCCGAGATCAGCTTTCTCTCGTTCTTCACCGAGCCGTAATGCGAATGCCGCGCCGACACCTGGCTACGGCGGCGTGGGTTCTGTTCGGCACCATCTGCGTCATGTTGACGATAGCATTTACTCACGGTCCGGACGGGCCGCTCAATTGGGTGCCAGACCAGACGATCGAGAAACTGTCGCCAAGGTCTTCCGCGCAGAGCCGCAAGGTCGTGCTGGCCTATGTCACCGATGCCACCCTCGAGAAACTGCCCTACATCGCGCCGATCGACCGCCAGGTCCTTGCCGACGTCGTGAAGGCCGTGGATCAAGCGGGGGCAGCGGTGATCGGGCTCGATTTCATTTTCGACCGCAAATCGGAGCGGCCGAAAGACGAGGCGCTCATCGCGGCGCTGAGGCAAGCGCGAGCAAAGGTGGTCCTGGGCGCGCTCGACAACAGGTCGCCGGTGGGATCGGCCGATCTTGGCTGGCAAAGCGAATTTTTCGAGCGGGCAAAACCCGCCGAATTGGGCCATCTCTATTTCGACGAAGCACGCCAAAGCTTCGCCCGCAGCGACCACGTGGTGCGCTCGATCGCCGCCGCCGGCCCCCATGATCTTTACCAGAAAAGTTTTGCCGAAGCGCTCGCCGCGGCGGCCGGATCAAATGCGCTGCTGCCGACACGAACGATAGCGTGGCTTCGGCCATCGCAGAACGGCGATGACGTTTTTCTCACGCTTTCGGCCGACGACCTGCTCGGCGCCGGGGCAAATCTGCCGCTGAAGCAGTTGCTTGGCGGCAAGATTGTCATCATCGCCGGCGACTTCCCGGATCGCGATCAGCATTTCACGCCACTGTCATATGAGACCCAGTATCCCGGCGCCTTTGTTCACGCCCAAGCTTTGGCGCAAATCCTTGATGGGCGGTCGCTTTTTGCGCCTACTGGCGTCGGCCAGATCGCAACTGGCGCCGCCTTCTTTCTGCTCGGAATTTGGCTGGGCCGCCGCGAGATTGCCGACCGCTATCATCGCGCCATCGAAACAACGGCCGTGATTTGTCTGGTCGTTCTGAGTATACTGTCCTTCGCACTCTTCAGCGTGCTGCTTCCGGTCACCGCGATTTTCATCGGGGGAACACTGGGCATTGCGGCCGGCCATTACAGCATGCGGAAGCACATCTGATCGTTCGGTTGCATGTCCGGAGGGTCGCATGTCGGTCATAAGGCTCGCGCTTTGCTGCGGTCTTGCAGTC
>DATJYA010000082.1:0-15273 GCA_035499835.1 Pseudolabrys sp. | reverse complement strand
TCGGGTTCCGGCTGCTCGGCGATGCGCGGCGAGGCCATCGCCGAGGAGCGCGGACTGCCGCGGGGCGCATCGTAGCGCGGAGCGAAATTCTGCGCCGGCGCATTGGCACCGCCATTGCCCTGCGGCCGCGCCACGGCGTTGCTGTCCTCGCCGAGCGAGCGGATGACTTCGTCCGGCGTCGGCAGGTCGGCGGCATAGGCGATGCGCACCAGCACCATTTCGGCGGCGGCGAGCGGACGGCCGGCCTCCTTCACCTCAGTGAGGCCCTTGAGCAGCATCTGCCAGACGCGCGACAGCACCCGCATCGACAGCTGCACGGCAAAGGCGCGGCCGCGCACGCGCTCGGCTTCCGACAGCGACACGTCGTCGGCAACCGACGGCACCACCTTCACGCGGGTGACGATGTGGGTGAACTCGGCGAGATCGCCCAATACGACGGCCGGATCGGCGCCGATGTCGTATTGCTCGCGCAACTCCTTGAGCGCCGCGGCGGCATCGCCCTTCATCAGCGCCTCGAACAGGTCGACGATGCGCACGCGGTCGGCCAAGCCCAGCATCTGCCGCACGTCTTCGGCGAACACCTTGCCCGCGACTTTTTGCCGGCCGGCGCCTGTTTCGACGCCGGCGTGGGCAATCGCCTGGTCGAACAGCGACAGCGCATCGCGCACCGAGCCTTCCGCCGCTCGCGCGATCAGCGCCAGCGCCTCTGGCTCCGCCTCGATCGCTTCCCTGGCGGCGATGTCTTGCAGATGCTTGACCAAGAGCGCGGCGTCGACGCGGCGCAGGTCGAAGCGCTGGCAACGCGACAGCACCGTCACCGGCACCTTGCCGATCTCGGTGGTGGCGAAGATGAACTTGGCGTGCGGCGGCGGCTCCTCCAGCGTCTTCAGCAGCGCGTTGAAGGCCGCGCCCGAGAGCATGTGCACTTCGTCGAGGATATAGACCTTGTAGCGGGCGCTGACCGGCGCATAGCGGATGGCGTCGTTGATCTGACGCACATCGTCGACGCTGTTGTGCGAGGCGGCATCCATTTCCAGCACGTCGAGGTGCCGGCTCTCCATGATCGCCTGGTCGTGCACGCCCATGACCGGCATGGCGATCGTCGGACCCTTCACCGAGCCGTCGGGCAATTCGTAATTGAGCGCGCGGGCGAGAATGCGCGCGGTCGTGGTCTTGCCGACGCCGCGCACGCCGGTGAGGATCCAGGCCTGCGGGATGCGGCCCGATTCGAAGGCATTGGAGATGGTGCGCACCATGGCGTCCTGGCCGATCAGGTCGGCAAAGCTCGCCGGGCGATATTTGCGCGCCAGCACGCGATAGCCGGTTGCGGCCTCGGGACTCGCGGATTGTACGGCGTCACTCATCGTGCCATCCGATTCGCGACGCCAAATCGCGCACGCGCCATCGTTTCTTGAAATGGGTGGGAGGCTGACGAGCGACCCGATCCGTGCTCGTTAGGGCTGCTTCCTTCCGGACCTGACCCGGTTGGCGAGTGGCTCGTCCACCGCCAACCTCCCACGACCTATATCGGGCCAAAGGGAGCCGAAAGCAAGCTGACGGCGGCCGCCATCCCCGCGAAAGCAGGCCCAAATCATTGACGGATTTGCCGGACCGTCGCGCCGGGGCGATTGGCCGCTGCCGGCGAAGTCTGCTAGCACGCCGAGCCTGAATTGCGGCTTAATTGCCATGATGCATCGGAGATCGGAATGACCCTGTCCGGTTCCGTGGCGGCGGCATTGCCCGCGCGGCCGCGCATCCTGGTCGTGAGCCTGCGCCGCATCGGCGATGCGCTGTTGGCGACGCCGCTGATCCGCAGCCTGCGGCGCGCGCTGCCCGATGCCGCCATCGACGTGCTGGTGTTCAGCGGCAGCGAAGGCATCCTTGAGGGCAATCCGGATATCGACCGCATCATCGCGATGCCGGCGTGGCCATCGTTTTTCGAGTCGGCCGCCCTCGTGATGCAACTGTGGCGACGCTACGACCTGGCGGTGTCGACGCAGACCGGCGACCGCCCCACTTTTTTTGCCTTCGCCGCCGGACATCGGCGCGCCGGATTGGCGGCAAATGATGGATTCGGGTTTGGCCGCCGCATCAAGGAATTCGCACTCCAGCATTGCGTGCCGGCGGCGGAAAAAACCCATCGCGTCGAACTGGCGCTGCGCCTTGCCGACGCGATCGGCGTCGCGCGCGTGCCCGAGCTGGTGTGCCCGGCGGCCGTGCCGCCAAGCGACGTCGCCACCGGCGAGCGTTATGCCGTCGTCCATGCCTCGCCGATGTTCGCCTACAAGGAATGGACGCGCGACGGCTGGCGCGCGCTCGCGGCCGGGCTCCGGCAACGCGGCCTTGACGTCGTCGCCATCGGCGGGCCGGGCGCGGCCGAACGTCAGTATCTCGACGCCATCTGGCAGGATTTGACCAAGGTCCATCAACTGCCGTGGTCGGCAACGATGGCGCTGCTCGCCAAGGCGACGGTCTATGTCGGAACCGATACCTCGGCGACGCATCTTGCGGCGGCGGCGGGGTGCCCGACTGTCGCGCTGTTCGGCCCCATGGATCCGCGGGTCTGGGGGCCGTGGCCGGTCGGCGGCCTCACCGAGCCGTGGCAGGCAAGGGGCAAAATCCAGAACCGCGGCAATGTATGGATCGTGCAGAACCCGCTGCCCTGCCTGCCCTGCACCTTCGAGGGCTGCGAGCGCCGCATCGACAGCCGCAGCATTTGCCTCGACGAGCTTGAGCCGGCGCAGGTGCTGGCGGCGGTCGACCGCGCGCTGGCCTTATGAGCCCGGCGACGAGGGCGGATTGCCCTCGTTGCCGCGCCATGCGACTTTGCCGAACGCATGTCCCCTCGCCCCGATCTTGGCCCAAAACCGCGCCTCGGATACGCCGACAGCCGCATCGAACGCGCCGCCGAGCTGCGTAACGACACGACCGCCCTCGATAAACTCGCCGCCGACCGCCGAGCCGGCGCCTATGTGATCGGCGGTGAACTGATCGTGGCAAAGAAGGCGGCCCCGCTCAGCAACCCTTTGTTTACCATGCAGGGGGCGAGCGCCCTCGCACCGGCAATGGAAACAGTGTTTCTCGGTCGCGCCGATGGCGCGGCGCGCTTCGGCGTCGGCATCGCGCCCGCCGCGGCGGAGGCGCTGAAAACGCGCGGCGATTTGCTCGTCACCGATCTGCGCTCGATCGCCATGCAGGGGCTGGTCGACGCTGAGCATCTGCCGCCGATCGCCGAAGCCAAGGCCGTGCTGCACTGGCACGCGCGACACCGCTTCTGCCCCAATTGCGGCGCGCCGACGCAGCTCGTGGCCGGGGGTTGGAAGCGCGATTGCCCGGCGTGCAAGGCCGAGCATTTTCCGCGCACCGACCCGGTGGTGATCATGCTGGCGGTCGATGGCGAGCGCTGCCTGCTCGGCCGCAGCCCCCGCTTCGTGCCGAGCATGTGGTCGTGCCTTGCCGGCTTCGTCGAGCCGGGCGAATCGATCGAGGACGCGGTGCACCGCGAAACGCTGGAAGAAGCCGGCATTGCCTGCGGCCGCGTCGTCTATTTCCGTTCGCAGCCCTGGCCTTTTCCGACATCGCTGATGATCGGCTGCCATGCCGAGGCGCTGGGCAAGGACATCGTCGTCGACAAGACCGAACTCGAGGACGCGCGCTGGTTCGACCGGCAGGAGGTGACGGCGATGCTGGCGCGCAAGCACCCGCAAGGCCTGACCGCGCCGCCGCCTGTCGCCATCGCACATCACCTCATTCGCGCCTGGATCGAGGACGAGGTCAGCTTTGGCTGAACGCGCGCAAAAAGAGAAAGGCCCGGCGATTCTCTGCTCCGGCATTTCGGTGCAGGATATCGTCATGCGGGTGAAGGATTTTCCGGCGCCGGGGACCAAGGTGTCGGCGTCCGACTTCATCATCACCGGCGGCGGCTGCGCCGCCAATGCCGCCGTCACCGCCGCCCGCCTCGGCGCACGGGTGCAGTTCGCCGGCCCGCTCGGCGGCGTCAACGACGCGACCAGCGACCGCATCGTCGCCGATCTTGCCGCCGAGGGCATCGACTGCAGCGGCGTGGTGCGCGTTGCCGGCGGCACCGCCTCGGTGTCGCTGATCCTGCTCGACGCGCTGGGCGAGAAGACCATCGCCACGCGGCGCGGCGTCAAGCTCAACAGCGCGCTGCCCGCCGACGCGGCAAAGCTCACCGCGGCGGTCGACGCGGTTCTTGTCGACAACCGCTTTCCGGATTTCGTCATGGCGGTGTGCCGCGCCGCGGCGAAGCGCCGGCTGCCGATCGTGATCGACCTCGACCAGCCGACCAAGGTGAAGGACCCGCTGCTCGCGCTCGGCACCCATGTAATCGCCTCGGCGGAAGCGCTGCGCGGCACCACTGGACTCGAAGATCACGCCGCGGCGCTGCAAAAGCTCGGCAAGCAGCTTTCCGGCTTTGTCGCCGTGACCGACGGCCCGCACGGCGTGTTCTGGCTCGATGCCGGCGGCATGCAGCACATGCCGGCATTCAATGTGAAAACCATCGACACGCTCGGCGCCGGCGACGCCTTCCATGGCGCCTTCACCGTCGCGCTCGCCGAAGGCCGCGAGCTCGCCGATTGCCTGCGCTTTGCCTGCGCCGCCGCGGCAATCAAATGCACGCGGTTCGGCGGCACCTCGGGAGCGCCCAAGCGCGCCGAAGTCGAAGAATTCCTCAGCCAGCAGGCCGGCTAGTCTGGAGGCAAAATCGGTATTGATATAGAATATTATTCTATATATATCTGTCTGCATCAGGGTGGATAGAATATTTGTGCTTTAGCGGGCAAAAGGCAAAAAATGGACGCCACCGATCGCAAGATCCTCGCCGTCGTGCAGGAGGACGCCTCACTCTCGGTCGCCGAAATCGGCCAGCGTGTCGGCCTGTCGTCGACGCCGTGCTGGAAGCGGCTGCAGCGGCTGGAAGCCGACGGCGTGATCACCAGGCGCGTGGCGCTGATCGACCCGGAAAAGGTCGGCCTCGGCATTACGGTCTTCGTCTCGGTCGAAACCGGCGACCATTCGCAGGAATGGCTCAAGCGTTTCGCCGAAGTCGCCAGCGCCATGCCGGAGGTGATGGAATTCTACCGCATGGCTGGCGACGTCGATTACATGCTGCGCGTGGTCGTGCACGACATGCAGAGTTACGACGCGTTCTACAAGAAGCTGATCGCGACGGTGCCGCTGAAGAACGTCACCTCACGCTTCGCCATGGAACGGATCAAATCGACGACGGCGCTGCCGATCGCCTAGCTGCAGGCGACGTTGTTGTAGGTCGGCGCCGTAATGCGCGGGCTCATATACATCTTGTCCGACAGCGTGAGCGTGCCGGTGATGGTGTAGCCGACGATCGGCGTGTAAGGGAAGCTCACCTCACTGAAAATAATTTGCGTACTCGGCACCGCGAGCGCCGCCGGGATAGTCACGGCCGACCCAACGGCGCGCGGAGCGCTGCCCTGGTTCGCGCTCCAGGCCACCTTGGTCTTGCCGGACGCGTCGATAACCAGACAGGACACGGTAATCGTCGCGGTGGCAGTCGTGTAAGGCGCCAGAATCGCGGTCGACGCGTTCATGATGTTGGTCACGTCGGCGGTAACCAGGTTCGTGGCCTGCGCAGTCAGGTTGGCCACCGCCTCCGCCGTCAAGGTGACCTTGCGCTGAATGGAAATTCCGGTCGAAACCTCGACGCTGCCGAGATAAAGAGCAACCATCACCGGCAGCAACAGCGCAAATTCAACCGCGGAGACGCCACTGCGGTCGCCGGCAAAGCGTGCGAAGGGACGGAACCGTCGGCCTGTCGTGACGCGCGGGTTCATTGGTAAGGCTCGTTGCGGAAAACGCTGGTCGCCACCAGCAGGCGGCTGTTGCCGGACATGTTCTGCAGGTTGTCGCCGAGCAGCGACACGTAGATGGGCCACTGGTAATAGAGCGTAACCACGACGATGCTGCCGGGGCCGCCAGGCTGATACGCCATGTTCGCCGTGTTGAGCTGGCCGTTGGTAACCGGCGGCGTGGTATTGATCGACGCGAAATTCGGATAGCTCTTGACGTCCACGGTCACGCCGTTGAGGCAGTCGAACAGACCGGCGACCTGAGCGCAGACGGCTTGCTTGAATTGGTCAACTGACATGCCGGCAGCCTGCGCCTGCCCGGTCATGATCAGACGTGCCGAGGTAGCGGCCGCGGCTTCCAGCGTCTGTCCGGAGAAGAAGACCAGCGCCGTTTCGATGATGGCAAAGGTGAGCGCAAGAAAGGGCACGGCGACCAAGCCGAATTCGACCGCGGCGGCGCCGTCCTGCGAACGAACGAAATAGCGCGCGGCCCGGCGCGGCAACAGGCGCAGCAGGCGGCTCATCAGGGCTCGATTATTCTTGCGCATGGCGACGGCCTTGCTTGCAATTGGATGCCGCGGCATCGGCACAAGTGGTAGCAAATCCGCGTTGTCGAATTGTTGCCCCCATGATCGAGAACAGCCGGAACCGCGTTAAGCGGCCGCTAACCATCCTGGGGCGCGGCGCGGTGAATCGAAGGCACGCGCGCGCCTAGCGCTGCGCCGCCGACCCGGCCGACTGGCCCGCGCCGGTGCGGGCGGTGCTCTCAGCCATCGCTCTGCCGAAATAAGTGCTGGAATCGCCGAGCGTGATGCGCTCCGCGCATTCCGGCGAGCAGCTATAGGACTCGCGATCGACGCCCTTGTAGACGGTCAACAGGTCGGCGCCCTTCGGGCTCATGACGCGCACCGTCGTGTCCGCGAGCACCCGGCCGGAGCGGTCAAGAACGAGCATATTGGTGGAGCCGTAGCCCTTGCCGGTGATCACCATGAGGCCGCCCGCCTGCAGCGTTGCGTCAGCGATCAGCGGATTGCCGATGACGATGGTGGCGACCTTCTCAGGCAGCTTCATGATCCGTGCCTGGTCGATGCGGATATCGAAGGTCTCGCCGCGTGCCGTACCGATGCCGCCGAGCGCGGCACACAGGGTGCAGGCGAATAAGCCCGAAAGCGCCCGCTTGCGAGGACCGAACACGCCCGACATCGCACACTCCAGCACTGCTTACGCAACAATCGCCGGTCGCCACGGCGGCGAGGCGGATTTACTCCGTTACAGTTGACTGCAAATTGGTGAATGAAGTGCAAATGCCGGGTTTACTGGCGGAACGGGTACAGCAGCTGGCCGGCGAAACCGTCGGGGAATTGCTTGTCATCTATGCCGTAAGCATCGGGCAGCTCATTTTCCGGCATGTAGAACGTGCCGAACAGGATATCCCAGATCGGAAACGTGCCGGCGAAGTTCATGTTGCCGCCGCGATCGGCGGCGGTGTGATGCCAGCGGTGGAAGACCGGGCCGGCGATCACGTATTTGAACGGACCCAGTGTCCAGCTGAGATTGGCGTGCACGAAAGCGGACGATGCCGTCGTGAACGGCCCGACCCACAGCATCACGTTCGGCGAAATCCCGGCGAGCAGCAGCGCCACGTCAACCAGGACGGTGCCGAACAGGATGTTGACCGGATGGAACCGCGCCGCGGAAATCCAGTCGACTTCCTCCGACGAATGGTGGACGGCGTGGTATTTCCACAGGTGAGCGCCGTGATACCAGCGATGAAACCAGTAGAGCAGGAAATCCGACACCACGAGGAAAGTCAGCGCCTGCGCCCAGAGCGGCATTTCGGCCAGCGGGCCGAAGCCATCGTTGTAGAACTTGATCAGCGCGTCGGCGCCGTGGATGTCAAAAATGATCGCGGCGCCCATCACCAGCAGCCCGATGCGCACGAAGCGCGCCGCCAGCGGGATCAGGAACCAGTAGCAGACATCGGTGACGATCTCGCGCTTGCGCCACCACGGCCGCCCGGGATTACAGGCCGACCAATGGGTGAGCACGGCGAAGACGACGCCAAGCGCGATCGTAACGGGGACGATCTTGAGCAGGGTCTCGCCGGCGACTGCGAATACCGACAGGAATTCGACGAGCATGAAGCAAACCTGACGCCTGACAGCGAGGGCGCCTGGGGCGCTGTTAACAGGCTCGCGCCGGTATCCGCTGGCGGGGTTAAGATCGGGTGAATTCTCAAGGCGTAGCCGGCATGGCCGGCTCGCGTCCACGGCATCGCCGGTGACGCCACAAACCGCACCCGACGGCAAATGGCCGCGGCAAGACGCGCAGGCAATTGGAACTATTTCAGCGATTACTACCACATTTCTATAGTATTTGCATGAAGATCAGAATCGTCGAATTGTATAGTCCCGTTAAACGCAACGTTAACCACGTTTATCTTCTGGATATGACTTGTTAACTACAATAGTGGCGCACGGGAATACCCCTTTTTTCGTCGATTGAGTTAACTACCGTTCAAGACCTCGCTGTTAGCTTGCGCGCCATGGCCCAGGCGAGCCGGCGTGTAATCCGGACTTCTGGTCCAGCTCAGACAGCCACGTGTGGATCATGGAGTTAGGCAGATGAAGAACCTTCTCGTGCGTTTTGCGAAGGACGTTTCGGGCGCAACCGCCATCGAGTACGGCCTTATTGCCGCCGGCATTTCGGTCGCGATCATCGCGGTCGTGAACGGCCTCGGCACCAAGCTGAACACCACGTTTTCCAGCATCTCGACCCAGCTCAAGTAAGCGGGCACGTCAAAATCGCTACTTAAGGGCTCCGGCCTCTTGCCGGGGCCTTTCTGTCCCCCCGGACCGTCGCCGGCTTGGCGACCGCATTTCCCTAAAATTTGAAACGATCAAGGCACGAGTTCTTTTCGGTTCGTCTGTAACTTTTCGCCCGGCTGTCACAACCCATCCCACGTGGAGAACAAAATGACCAAGATCCTCGCCTTCCTTCGCGACGAGAGCGGCGCCACCGCCATTGAGTACGGCCTCATTGCTGCTGGCATTTCGGTCGCGATCATCGCCGTCGTCAACGGCGTCGGCACCAAGCTGAACACCACGTTCTCGAGCATTTCGACCCAGCTCAAGTAAGCGAGCGCGTCGACAGCGCCATCAAGGGCCCCGGCCGTTAGCCGGGGCCTTTTCATTTGGGCGCCGACGTCCCGCGCGCAGGCTGACTTTTCTCTAAAAGTCGAACATCAGGCCAAACCGATTGTTTCAAAGTTCCACCCTAAATTGTTCCCGACCGTCGCGATCGGTCTTTTTTTTGGAGACTTGGAATGGCAAAGATTCTCGCTTTCTTCCGCGATGACAGCGGCGCCACCGCCATCGAATACGGCCTGATTGCGGCCGGAATTTCGGTTGCGATCATCGCCGTCGTCAACGGGCTCGGCACGCAGCTCAACACCACGTTCTCGAGCATTTCGACCCAGCTTAAATAGCTGCCGGATATCGACGATCCCAAACGACCCTGGCCTGCGAAGGCCGGGGCCGTTATCTTTATGGCGTTCACCGATCCGCAAGCATGTGCGCCGTAGTTTGCCGGCCTGGTTGCGCACACGAAGGGAGCGGACATGGTGACGGATGCGATCAGACTGCTGCTGTTTCCGGCCCTGATGGCTTTCGCCGCCTCCAGCGACCTCCTGACCATGACCATCTCCAACCGCATCTCGCTCGCCTTGGCCGGCGGATTTCTGCTGCTCGCCCTGGTGGCCGGCATGAGCCCGGCGGCGATCGGCATGCATCTGGTGGCTGCCGCGGTGGTCCTGACCGTCGCCTTCGTCTGTTTTGCCTTCGGCTGGATCGGCGGCGGCGACGCCAAGCTCGCAGCCGCGACCGCGCTGTGGTTCGGATTCGATTATCTGCTCGACTATCTTCTCTATGCCTCGCTGTTCGGCGGCGCGCTGACATTGCTCCTGATCCAGTTCCGCCTGCTGCCGCTGCCCGAGTTGATGGCGCGGCAAAAATGGATCCTGCAGCTGCACGAGAAAGGTGGCGGCGTACCTTACGGCATCGCACTCGCCGCCGCGGCGCTCGTCGTCTATCCGCACACCGGATGGATGGCTTCGCTCGGACTTTGACGGCGCCTTTTGTTCGCGGCGCGCGGCGCGAGCGCCCAGCAACACAATATTAACTCGATTTAGATACGGCTCCTTAACCATACCTTGACCTTTAGCTGGTGAAATCCGGTGCAAGCGGTGGCGCAGGCCGCCATGTGGTTCACGCGGCCTCACCCGGCCGTCCTGTGACGTAGAAAGTTGAAGAGTATGAAAGCCGCGCGCGTCGTCGTACTCACCGTCGCTTTGGCCGCTGGTGGCGTCGCCGCCATGCTGGCCGGCCGTTCGGAAAAGCCGTCCGAGGTCAAGGCGCCGGAGGCTCCGAAGCTCGCCTCTGTCGACATTCTGGTGGCGAAGAGTGACATCCCCATGGGACAGACGCTTTCGCCCGGCGATCTCCAGTGGCAGGCCTGGCCCGCCACTACGGCCGGCGGAAATTTCATACGCAAGAACGATCAGCCCGGCGCCATCGAGAAGTTCAGCGGCAATATCGTGCGTCTTCCCTTCGTCGCCGGCGAGCCGATTCGTGAAGCCAAGCTGGTCAACGCCAAAGGCTCCGGCTTCATGGCGGCGATCCTGCCGTCGGGCATGCGCGCCGTCGCCACGCAGATCACGGCGGAGACCAGCGCCGGCGGCTTCATCCTGCCCAACGATCATGTCGATGTGATCCTGACCCGCCGCGACCGCGAAGCGGAAAAGACGAGCGGCATCGAAATGCAGGTCAGCGAGACCATTCTCAGCAATGTCCGCGTGCTCGCGATCGACCAGACCGTCGAGGACAAGAACTCGCAAAAGAACGTCGTCGGCAGGACCGCGACGCTCGAGCTCAGCGAACGTCAGGCGGAAGCGCTGACGCTGGCGCAAAAGCTGGGCACGCTGTCGCTGGCCTTGCGCAGCATCACCGACGCTTCGCGCGACGGTCCGAAGGACGACGAGCCGAACGCCGCCCGTACCAGCGTCAACGTCATCCGTTTTGGGGTCGGCACGACAGTAACGCCGAAATGAATGAGCGAAAGGGAATCGGGGACATGCCGTCAAGGATTCTGATCCGTGCCGCCGCGCTTACGGTTCTCGCCAGCGCGGCTCTCGCGCCGGGCCGGCCCGCCGTCGGCGCCGACGCGCCTGTGCCGGTGATCCAGGTGGCGGCGAGCGAAGCGACCTCCCGCTTCATCCCGCTCGGCATCGGCAAATCCGTCGCCATCGACCTGCCGGCCGATATCAAGGACGTTCTGGTCGCCGACCCGAAAATCGCCAACGCGGTGATCCGTACCTCGCGCCGAGTCTACATGATCGGCGTCGCCATCGGGCAGACCAACATTTTCTTCTTCGACGCCGCGGGCAAGCAGATCGCCGGCTTCGACATCGCGGTGACACGCGACCTCAACGGCGTGCGCGCCGCGCTCAAGCAGACCATACCGGACGCCGATCTCCGCATCGAAGGCGTCGCCGACGGCGTCATGCTGTCGGGCAGCGTCACCAGCCCGGCGGAGTCGCAGCAGGCCTTCGATCTTGCCTCGCGCCTCGTCGGCGACGCGACCAAGGTTGTCAACGGCATCACCGTGCGCAGCCGCGACCAGGTCATGCTCAAGGTGACGGTCGCCGAGGTGAGGCGCGACGTCATCAAGCAGCTTGGCATCAACCTCAGCGGCACCTTCAATTACGGCGCCGCCGTGGTCAATTTCAACACCAACAATCCGTTCTCCGCCACCGGGCAGGCGCTAAGCAGCACCTCGTTCGGGGCCTCGTGGAAGAACATCAACGCGACCCTGCAGGCGATGGACCGCGCCGGCGTCATCCATACCCTGGCCGAGCCAAGCCTGACCGCGATCTCCGGTGAAACGGCGACCTTTGTCGCCGGCGGCGAATTTCCGATCCCCAACGGACTGTCGTGCGACACCACCAAGTCGCCGCCGGTCTGCCAGGCGCAGGTCGACTTCAAGAAGTTCGGCGTCAGCCTCGTGTTCACGCCTGTGGTGCTGTCGGAAGGGCGCATCAGCCTCAAGGTCCTGACCGAAGTGTCGGATCTGTCGTCGCAAAACGCCCTGACGCTGGACGTGCCG
The DNA here is from genome assembly GCA_035499835.1 of Pseudolabrys sp. Classification (GTDB taxonomy): domain Bacteria; phylum Pseudomonadota; class Alphaproteobacteria; order Rhizobiales; family Xanthobacteraceae; genus Pseudolabrys. Next base: position 3,265 of record DATJYA010000082.1, on the reverse strand, counting down.
GGGTCGAGCCAGGCGTTGACCATTCCTTCGATCAGCACCCGCCGCGCCGAGACCACGGTGGAGATCCCCTCCGGCGGCTCGCTGGCGCTCGCCGGCATGATCCAGCAGCAGACCAAGCAGTCGATCAACGGCGTGCCCGGGCTGATGCAGGTTCCGATCCTCGGCGCCCTGTTCCGCAGCCGCGACTACATCAACAACCAGACCGAATTGATGATCCTGGTGACACCCTATGTCGTGCACGCGGTCGCGCAGAGGCAATTGTCGCAGCCCGACGACGGTTTCGCCGACCCCAACGATCCGTCGACCGTGCTGCTTGGCAAGCTCAATCGCATCTACGGCAGCGCCGCCAAAACGGCCGAGCCGGCAGGCGACTACCACGGCAAGTATGGATTCATTCTCGATTGAGCGGGAGCGGAGACGATCGATGACGACCTTGCTTTCACGGATCGCCACACGCCGCGCCGCCGCGGCGCTGCGCGTGCTGACGGCCCTGAGCCTCGCCGCTTCCCTCGCCGGCTGCTACACGGCCGAGAACGCGAACGAGCCCTACGCCGAGGATTATCGCCTGCGCCACCCGATCACGCTGAAGGAAGGCGTGCACTCGGTCGAAATCTTTGTCGGCCCCAACCGCGGCGGTCTGACGCCGAGCCAGCGCGCCGACGTGCTCGCTTTTGCCCAATTGTGGCGGCGCGAGGCAACCGGCGGCATTTTAATTGAAACGCCGCAAGGCGGTCCCACCGCCCGTGCCGCCGCCGATTCGCTGCGCGAGGTGCGCGCAATTCTGGCCGCCTCCGGCGTCCCGGCCAACGCCGTGTTTGTCCGCAGCTTTCATCCCGTGGGAGCAGCGCTGGTCAGCATCAGGATCAATTATTCCAGGCTCGCCGCCACGGCCGGCCCTTGCGGGCTGTGGCCACACGATCTCGGCGTGTCCGCCGATCGCGCCTATACCGAAAACTGGCCGTACTGGAACCTCGGCTGCGCAAGCCAACGCAATCTCGCGGCCATGGTCGACAATCCGGCCGACCTCGTGCAGCCACGCGGCGAAGCGGCGGCCTATACGGCCCGCCGCTCGGTCATGCTCGACAAATACCGCAAGGGCGACGCTCCCAGCAGCGTTTACCCGGCGGACGGCAGCAACGGCTACGACAACGGCAAGATCAGCGACGTCGGTAAATGATCAAACACGCACAACAGATGGCAGCCGCCGAGCATAGTGCGGCGCCGGCGGTGCCGGCCGAGGCAGCCGCCGAGGAACACATCGCGCCAGCTCCGCGCGTCTCGATCCAGGCGTTCTGCGAGACGGTGGAAACGGCCGCCGCCGTGCAGGCGGCGGGCGAGGACCGCCGCATGGCCAAAACGCACGTCAAGATCCAGATGGGCGGCGTCACCGCCGCGGCGGAAGCCTACCGCAACTCGCCGACGCCGAATATCATCATCCTCGAATCCGACAACCGCCCCGACGATATTCTCGCCGGCCTCGACCAACTGGCCGAGGTCTGCGATGCCGGCACGCGGGTGATCGTTATCGGCCGCGTCAACGATGTGATGCTCTATCGAGAGCTGACGCGGCGCGGCGTGAGCGACTACATGATCGCGCCGGTCGGCACCCTCGACATCGTGCGCTCGATCTGCGGCATGTACTCGCAGCCCGATTCGAAGCCCGTCGGCCGCATCGTCGCCGTGGTCGGCGCCAAGGGCGGCGTCGGCGCCTCGACCGTGGCCCACAACATCGCCTGGGCGATCGCGCGCGATCTTTCACTCGACTCCGTGGTCACCGACCTCGATCTGGCCTTCGGCACCGCCGGCCTCGATTACAACCAGGATCCGCCGCAGGGCATTGCCGACGCGGTGTTCTCGCCCGACCGCGTCGACACCGCCTTCATCGACCGCCTGCTGTCGAAATGTACCGAGCATTTGAGCCTGCTGGCCGCACCGGCGACGCTCGAACGCGTCTACGATTTCGGCACCGACGCTTTCGATTCGATTCTCGATTCGCTGCGCAGCACGATCCCCTGCGTCGTTCTCGACGTGCCGCACCAATGGACCGGCTGGACCCGGCGCCTGCTGGTGAGCGCCGACGATATTCTCGTCGTCGCCGGGCCCGATCTCGCCAATCTGCGCAATGCCAAGAACATGGTCGATCTGCTGCGCTCGGCGCGGCCGAACGATCACCGCCCGTTCTATTGCCTCAACCAGGTCGGCGTGCCGAAGCGGCCGGAAATCGCGCCGGCGGATTTTGCCAAGGCGCTGGAAGACCAGCCGCTGGCGGTGATCCCGTTCGACCCACAGATGTTCGGCACCGCCGCCAATAACGGGCAGATGATCGCCGAGGTGTCCGCCGGCCACAAGACCGCGGAGATGTTCCGCGAATTGGCGCAGATGCTGACCGGGCGTGCCGAGGCCAAGCGCTCGCGTGGTGGCCTGCTGACGCCGCTGCTCGCCAAGTTGATAAAGCGGCAGGGCTAATGCGTTGTCTGGAGTAAGGTCCCGTGTTCGGTAAGCGTGCCACCACCGCCGAAGCCCGCGCCCCGGCGCCCACCGCGCCGGCCGGAGCGCCGGCCATCGCGCCTGGCGCACAGCCCGCTGCGGCGCCAAAGCTCGACACCGCGGAAACCGGCCGTACGCCCTTTCCCTCGGAGGGGCTGGGCGCGCCGCTGGTGTCGGCTCCCTCGCCGACCCGGGCTCCCGCCTCCGTCATCATGCCGGCGGTCGATACGCGCCGCTCGGAGAGCTATTACGAGACCAAGGGCACCATTTTCGGCGCGCTGATCGAGGCGATCGATCTGGCGCAGCTGGCGCGGCTTGACGCCGATTCGGCGCGCGAAGAAATCCGCGACATCGTCAACGAAATCATCGCCATCAAGAACATCGTGATGTCGATCGCCGAGCAGGAGGAACTGCTCGACGACATCTGTAACGACGTGCTCGGATTCGGCCCGCTTGAGCCGTTGCTGGCGCGCGACGACATCGCCGACATCATGGTCAACGGCTCCGGCACGGTCTACATCGAAGTCAAGGGCAAGATTCAAAAGACCGGCATCCGCTTCCGCGACAACCAGCAGCTGCTCAATATCTGCCAGCGCATCGTCAGCCAGATCGGCCGGCGCGTCGACGAGGCTTCGCCGATCTGCGACGCGCGCCTGCCCGACGGCAGCCGCGTCAACGCCATCGTGCCGCCGCTGGCGATCGACGGACCCGCGCTCACCATCCGCAAATTCAAGAAGGACAAGCTGACGCTGGATCAGCTCGTCAAGTTCGGCACCAT